>JBJEBP010000038.1:0-3811 GCA_051870135.1 Candidatus Cryptobacteroides sp.
ATTACCTTGTCAAACCTCTCAATTGAACCAAGTTATTTTTTAAGCATTACTAAAAAGGCTGCCGGAAAAACCAGCAGCCCTTCTATAACAAACTCTATGCCAAACTTGTTATTCTTTGTAAAAAACTTCTCTCACCATCTCATTTCAACCAAAAGATCAATGCAAAAATCAACAATGTAAAAATCAGTAAAATAATATGGTCCAGGTTACGCATCGCATTCCCGTATGTATTCTGGACATCCTCCGGAAGATCCTCTATCACTTTGAAGTTCGTGGCCATATCATGCAATTCCCTCTTGATTATCCGGTTATTGTAGCATGATGTCACAATCAAGTAAATACCCAGTAAAACGAAAAGAGCAATAGCCCATAATGGACAAGAAACTTTCATCCACATTTCAGACACGCAGAGCACGCACCACAGGCAGCCGATAAGATTCATCAGGACATTGATCAAATCCAGGAATACCAGGAAGCCACGGCTGAATTTCTGGTCGAAAATGGGAGACTGGCGGGCCAGCTTGCCATCAATAAGGAATATGGCGGAAGACGTCATTACCCTGAGAAATTTCAGGAAGAAATACGCCATCAATAGAGTTGTCAGGATTTTCAAAATCATAATTCTATGTGCAAAAAATTCATTCGCCTGATTTTCGTGGGAAGTCCACCTCACCGGTTGCCGCCATGCCCAAAAGTGTCCGGGACAATTGGTCATAATCAATCCTGGAGGTGATGGACTGAATGGCAACTTTCCGTCTGCGGGGCTTCTCTGAGTCGAAATCCAGCAGAGGGCGAGATCTGTAGTGCAGAACCTTATTCTTGAAAGAGAGAGACTGTTCCAAGACCTCGTGTTTACTTTCACTATCGACAAGAGCTTCTTCAATGGAATGAGACATACTAATTTTGAAAAGAGTATTACTCTCATCTTTATTGAAAACACTCATAATCTCGCCGTATCCGAACGTCCTCTTCTCCTCCATTTTCTTCCTCAAACTATCAATAGCCCTAAAACAACGCCGTTGAACCGTTTCCCTGTTCCGGACATTGTCCTCCATATTCAATTCCGACAATGCCATCTCTGTATATTGCCCTTTCGGACAGGACATCCAGCAGCTGATAATGACCTGATCAATCGGCTTGAGTCGCTTCACGCAGGACAACACATCCGAAACAAGCCTTTCCCTGACCTTCGGATCAGATGCCGAAACATAATCGCACAAATAATTCTTTTCGCGTTCCGTATCTGTTTCCGGGTCATGCGAAAAATCATAAGAAGAATCCCTTAAATCTTCTCCCACAGCCCTTTTCTCGCGCCTGATCTCCGTCAGTACGCTGTTGTGCACTACCTTGGACATGAAAGTCCCGATGGTCGCATTGCTTTCATGCTCACCGTCATATTCGCAGTACACCTTCTCCAATGCGTAGGAAATCCCCAAGTCCTTGACCAGCTCAGTATCAATATGCCGGCTCAAGGGGCCGTGCTTTTTGACATAACCCGCAACGGTCATGTCAGCCATCCTCTCAGCCTCTGCGTAATAAAGCCCGCAGAACGCCGAATAATTCATACCAATGCTTCCGTTCATTTTCTATTCCTGATATTATAACCTGCAGTCAAAATATAAAATAATCTCCTAAAAAGAATGGACGGAATGCAAATGAACCAAAACTATTGTTCCCATTCCGCCATCATTGAACAATGACTACCCCTCAATGAGAGGGGTGTCATCAACCGGTTCATAGTATTCAGTTTCAGGCAGGTGCTTCTTCGAAACCGCTCCAAACTTCAAGACCTGATGGGCGCTCACGAGTATGCTCTGGCCTTCATTCTTGAGTTTCTTGTTTGCCGCATCATATGCGTTCTGCGCCTCACGCAATTTATTGCCAAGAGTTGCCATTGAATTGGCAAATTCTGCAACCCGGGATATCATGTTCGATGCAGCATTGATAATCTTCTGCTGGTTCTTCACCTGCTCTACATTACGCCAGGCAAGGAAGATAGACCTGAGGAAAGGCATCAATGTCTCGGCCGATGTGATAAGCACCTTCTGCTCGTAAGCCCACTGCCAAAGCTTCGGATCGACGCTATATGCAAGCTGGAGTGCCGGATAGTTTGGCACGAACATTATCACATAGTCCACCATGCTTCGGCCAGGTTTCAGATACTCATTGTACGTCTTCTTGGCGAGGTTCTTGACCTGCGCCTTGAATGCGGCAAGATTGCGGGCCGAAGCATCCTGACGCGCCTCATCCGACTCTGCTTCAATGTAATCCGCAAAAGCCGACAGCGACACTTTGGAGTCCACTACCACATCCTGCTTGTCCACAAAGTGAAGAATGTAGTCCGGGCGCATCTTCCTCGATGTGTCTTCATTGCGGACAGCAAGCCCGAGTTGGTCACGAAGAGTCTCTTCCTTGTCGTAGTCACGACCCTCGGCCATACCTTCAGCATCCAGCAGATTCTGGAGGATGGTCTCACCCCAACAGCCCTGCATCTTCTTCTGGCCACGCATTGCCTCAGCAAGATGATCGGCCTTGTCTCCTATGTTCCTGGTCTGTTCCGCCATCTGCCTTACAGCATTGTCGAACCTCTCCTTCATTGCGGCAGAGTCTTCACTGTTCTTTCTCTTGTTATCTTCAAAGGCGTTTTTCATTTCCTTCAGGTCCTTACCCAGATTGCCGGTAATATTCTCCAATGTCTCCGCAGCCTTCTTGTCAAGTTCCTCCTGCCGCTGCTTGAGGATTTCCTCAGTTTTGGCCACCATCTCAGCCTTTAGAGCTTCGCGCTGCTTCTGGTAGGCATCATCCTGCTGTTTGAGCGCCTCCTTATGATTCTCCCTGATTTCATTGAGGGTCTTCTCATAGTTTGCCTTCAGCTCAGCCTTTGCATCCTCAGCCAGCCGTTTCGCATCTGCCATCGCCCGGTCCGCTTCGGTCTTCTGGGCCTCAATCCGTTTCTCGAGATCCTGAATTTTCTGGCAAGACAGCTCCTGCGCTGCCCTGAGCTTCTCGTCAAAGAGAACCCGACTGCCCTCAAGTTCTTTCTCCGCAGCGATGAGCTTATTCTCATACTCGTTCAATGCCAAAGACTTCAGTTCAGCTACACGCTTCCACTTCCTCACGCCGAAGAAGTACACAAGACCGGCGGTCAAAGCCATAGCGGCAACAGCCACAATAATCGCAATTGCAAATTCTGTCATTTCAATGTAAGTTTGGTTATTCAATTATTATCGTAAATATTATTTAGTCAATTCCTTTCATTCCGTAATAAACATCCCGGAGTTTCTCCACGAGTTCCCGGCTGACCATCAACGCCTTACCTCCGAGCTTAACTTTCTTCTCCCCTCTGAAGTCAATGTTGAAAAAGATCTTGAATGGAGGCACAGTCGAGAACGCCATGAAGTCCGCAGGAGTATATTCAATGAAGTCGAACGTCTGGTCTCTGTCCGTGGTAATGGCCACCACGAACCGGAAATGCTCCGGGTCCGTCACAGCCTGCACCCATTCCGTGAGCGTCGCCGCCCCGAAATACTTGTCATTGTGAGTAGTCTTCTTGATCTCGAAGTACCACTTCTCCCCATCCTTCTCCGCCTCAATGTCAGCCGGTGCAGCGACCACCTTCACATTCGAGAAGCCACGCTGCCTAAGTTCCTCTACGAACGCCGCCTTTGCGGCAATGTCTGATTTGGTATTTTTCATATATTTAAGTTATTTAGTGTTTTCTCTTGTCTATATATACCGGGCAAAATGATAAATCTTTCTGGAAAGTTTAGTTTTCTGATAATTATACTGATTATCCGCAATTCGTACAGAA
>JBJEBP010000039.1:0-3777 GCA_051870135.1 Candidatus Cryptobacteroides sp.
CGGCGAGCTGAAAGTGAACAAATCAAAATCAGGCACTTGCGACCAGTCAATCTTGCTGATGTCGCCATAGTTCCTGTCGGCATACTGCGGATATATGGCATTGTGGGCCATAATTGCGTTCTTGTCAATCTCCGACCAGCCTACGAGCGTATAAGGGATTCCGATGCGGTCGAGGCCCATGCACTGGCTGTCATAGCCGGAGAATGCGGTGAACACACGGAGAGGATTATCCTCCGTGAACTTGAATCTGTCATACATATTTCTCCTCCAATTTTTCAGCAAGTTCAATTATCTTGGACTCCGTTTCGTATATCTTTGTGTCTATGTCATTTATACGGTCATAGAGCCTGTTCTCCTCGGTTGTCAGCCCATCGAGCTCATCAACGAGCGATACTGCGTTGTAGATGTCGGAATCCCCCAACACGCCGTAGCTCTCGTCCACCTGCCCGATGAACTTCTTCGCCTCCTCTATGGTCATTCTACGCTCAGCTATGTCCCACAGTTTGAAGGCCAAAGCCAAGAGTAGGACAGTAACACCTATGAGTATTGCCGTGACCCACAGAGGAGCCACGAAAGGCGATGCTATAGTGTATGCGAAAGCCATGACTCCCAAGACCATGATAAGGTTGCCTGCCATGTCAATAAGCCTATTCTTCATTATTACCTCCTTCTTTCTGAAGGTCTTCCATCCTTTCCCTCATGGACTTGACACCCTCCTTTCCGGCTACCGCTTCGGCTGCATTGTACGCCTGAGTCTGTAGCCTTGAAAATTCGTTGACTCTCATTCTCTCTCGTCTGCGGCTGCTGCAAATGGCAGCATACTGCTCGCAGATGAAGTTCAGCACTGTCTGCTGCTGTTGTTTTGTAAGTATCTTCATAATGGTTTGTATTTGATTACGTATGTTGTATCTCCTTTTTCGCTGATTTGCTCCGTGACGTGGTATTCGGTGCATCGCACGGTATCGTAGAAGCACCCTTCGTGCTTGTAAAGGAAGTATAACAGTGCGCCAATCATAAGCAACAAGATGATAGACGCAAATACATATCGTTTGTCAATCTCGTCGTTCTCAATGTATTCCCAGTATAACAGGAATGTTGTACATCCCAGTCCAGCACCTAATATGGTGCACAAAATTATCAATGCTATCTCCATACCTACATTGCTTCAAGGTCATTAATAAACTTCTGCGATAAGTCCCTGACAAAGCAAAGCTCGTTAATGAGGTCTTCCGTTCTGCCTTCCGCCTGCATCGTCTTAATAATTGCGACAACCTTCATATTATCGTGATACAGGCTGCACAGGAAATTGACCGCTTGCTGGGTCTTGCTGATGTAGTCGTTTGTCATATTTCTTCCTCCATTGCTTTTCTGAATCCTTCAAGACTTGCATCTGTCAGCACATTCCGTGCTTTAAGCCAGTTGCAAGCATTGTCAATGATGTCCCACTTCTGACCATTTAGAGCCTTCTGAAATCTTTCCGTCAACTGCTCGTCATCAACCTCTTTTTGCTCTGTTGCACCTACTATATAGCCCTGATAGAACCCGGCGGAATAGCGCTCGTCAAAAGCATCAGGGATGCATTCTTTTGCTCTATCTTCTATTGTTTTCATACTCCTTAACTTTCTCAAAATAGAATTTTACTTTGTGTACATCTTCCTTGACCAGCCCGTACTTGAGAGCAAGCCTGTAGTCGAATGGCCTGCGGACATTGCGCATAAGCATATCTGACAGGTTGTTCCGGAAGGTTTCAAGGTCGTTCATACGCTTGTAGTAGTTGCACATCCGGCAAGACGGATTGAGATTGTCGATGTCATCGCTCCCAATCTCGTGCTGATGCCACCTCTCGTTGTTACGAAATTTCGGCTGGATATGGTCAACCTGCATATCCTTCATTTCAAGCTCGCATCCGCAGTAGGCGCAGTGGCCGTTATACTTGCGATAGACTTGCTCTCTTACTGACTTCTTCATGACTTTTACTCCTTGACTTTTTACTCCTTGACTTTTTACTCCTTGACTTTCTCGTGAAACTCGCAGCCAAAGTCTGATGCGTTGTGAGTCCTGTAATTTTTGCCATTCTCCGTCATGTGGAACTGGCAGCAATTCCGCACCCCTCTCACTGGCTTAGATGGCCTGCCCCAGTAGTCCACCATGCCGTAGTGCTTGCAGTTCCGGCATCTTGGTACGGCATTCCTTTTGTCCCGAATCTCCTGATTCCTGCGTTTAAGCTCGGCCCGGAGTTCTTCGATTGTGTAGTCCTTGAGTTCCATAATCAATCCCTCCACCAACAATAGTATTCCGGGCAATCATTTGTTGTGCCTACGAGGTGCTTCGTCTCAATGTTTTCGTTCATAATTCTTTGATTTTTTTGATAAATTCTTCCAATGATTGTTTTTCTTTTTTCCGATTGATGTAATCAGGGCAATAACTGTCATCATCAACATTTACGATTGAATCAGAAGCAGGATTGCTCTGCATATAGCATACGGAATCTTTGTTCCACCAGCAATTCTTACAGTATCCGTGATTCATATTAAATCTCCAGCCTTCCTGATAAGGTTTTCAAAATTGCAAAGAAAATTTTCTGCAATTTCTTTCATAGGGAATGAAAGAAAATGTACATAATCATTACTTCTGTATATTCCAAAAGAAAGATTTTGGCTATTCGCAATATAATATTTGTCTTGATTATTGTCTTCCCAATCAGGCACCCATCCCTGCCTGTAGCAGTCTCTCAACTGATGCAACTGCATAAGCGCAAGATGGGCTTCTGCGGCTTCTTGGGTAGGAAGAAGATTTCTATCTTCAAGGGCGTATCTCTTTGGAGCATGTGCAAACTTAATTATAGAATTCGATTCAATATAATATTCTTTTGTCACTTCAAGATGCTTCTTGCAGAACTCCTCCCAAGTCTTTGGCAGTTCAGGCATTATGTCTTCAAATACCACCTTACCATCTTTCCATATGGCTTTCATTCCTTCAGGAACTTCAATTTCTATTGTCTGTTTCATAATGTTTGATTTTAATCGTTAATTTCCTCAATCACCGGCAGCGGCCCACCTTCCTCGCAGGTCAGTGTCGGCTGCCTGTAAACTCCCTCGTTCACGAGCTTGTGATAAATCTCCCGATAGAGAGGATAGGTCTCTGCGATGAACTGCCGCTGGTGCTTGTTTTTGCATCCGCTTCCGGCCCAGTCATAGTCCTGCCCCGGCAGAAGTTCGGGAACGATATGCTGGTGCAAGTTCTTGAGTAAGTAGTCCAGCGATTTCTCGTGTTTGAATGAGCTAACAATGTTGTTCAACTCCGTCTGCCCGGCTGCGAACCTGTGGCAGTCCTCCACGCAGTTGGCAATCAGCATCAGCTGATGCTCGGTGAGGGTTATGCGGTATTTCTTTTCTTTCATTTTCAATCAATTTTAAAGTATTCTTTTATAAATTTCTCCGGGTCTATCGCCATATCGGGGAATAGCCCTCCGGTGACCCGTTCTTGGTATTGTTCGTAGTTCTCGCAGAACAGTTGCATATAGATTACGTCAAATCCTGACTTGAACTTCTGAGCAGACTTTGTGTCCGGGTGCGTCTCCAAAAAGCGATTTTGAGCCTTTAGAATCTGCTTCAGGAGCTTCGGATATATAAGGTAATCAGCCACTCCATTATCGCTCTGCATCGGGCATCCTATGCAGCCGAGCCTGTGTTCAGGTCGGAACTGCCCCCCCCTATCATAGTACAGAGGATGGCACTGTATGACTTCTTCCTCCACGAACCTCGCTACATCCTCTTT
>JBJEBP010000040.1:0-3733 GCA_051870135.1 Candidatus Cryptobacteroides sp.
ACCAGACTTACCAACTACTACCCTTCATACTTCCCTGCAGAAACCCTCGGGACTGACCACGATGTCCTCTCACAGGCCCCTGCAAGCCAGTTGAAGCAGCTCCCTACCGCCACTTCCAGGACTGCCGTGGCAAGGATGTCCCTCAAGTCAATATTCAAGCTCCTCAAGGGCTGGACAGCCAATGTGGAATATACCTACGACCGCAAGGATATCAACTACGACTACTATTCCACACCGTACGAGCAGGCAGAGGCGCAGTTCGTAGCCAAGACAATACCTGAATCCGGCCAGGACATATATGAAATGTACGATGCAATTACCAAGTACAATGCCCTCAACGTTTACTCCACCTATGAGCATACTTGGGGCAAGCATGAGTTCAAGGCAATGGCAGGTTACAACCAGGAAAGTTCCTGGTACAAGAAGTTCTACGGCTCCGTACTCGGCCAGACTGTACCGAGCGTACCTTCATTCGGCGGAGGGACAGGCACGAAGACTCTTAGCGAGGACTACTCCGAATATTCTATCAGGAGCGGATTCGCACGCCTCAACTATGCGTTCGCAAACAGATACCTTGTAGAGTTCAATGCCCGCTATGACGGTTCCTCCAAGTTCCCCAAGGATTCCCGCTTCGGTTTCTTCCCTTCAGCATCAATAGGTTGGAGAATCGGACAGGAGCCTTGGATGAAGAGCACGAGCAGCTGGCTTGACGAACTCAAGATCAGGGCATCCTACGGTTCAATCGGCAACCAGAAGATTGATCCTTACCAGTTCACCTCCGCAATGACAATCGGAGAAAGCACGGCCTGGCTCAGCGACGGAAACAAGGTTACCACTATCTCGGCACCTGCTCTCGTAAGTTCGACATTCACCTGGGAGAAGGTGACCACATTCAACGTGGGT
This sequence comes from Candidatus Cryptobacteroides sp., assembly GCA_051870135.1. Lineage (GTDB taxonomy): Bacteria > Bacteroidota > Bacteroidia > Bacteroidales > UBA932 > Cryptobacteroides. The sequence goes on from JBJEBP010000040.1 coordinate 904, forward strand.
CTTGACTTCAGCGCATTGCAGAACAGGCTCCAGGCCAATTTCGACTACTATATCCGCAAGACCGAGGGCATGCTCTCGGCCGGTGTTGAAATTCCTTCAGTAGTAGGTGCTACCGCTCCTCTCCAGAACATCGCCGACCTCCACAACAGGGGTTGGGAGCTCTCAATCTCCTGGCGTGACCACGTTGGAAAGGACTTCGGCTACTACATCAATGCCAACATCTACGACAACCGCACCTTCATTGACAAGTTCAACAATGAGTCCGGTCTCATCAGCCAGTACTACAAAGGCAGGGAGTTCGGTGAAGTATGGGGCTATGTTTCAGACGGTTACTATTCCATCGACGACTTCGAATACGAGCAGGCCAAGACCGGCGTATGGACATTGAAGGAAGGCGTGACCAAGATTCAGGGCGTAAACGTACAGCCTGGTGACGTCAAGTTCAAGAACATTGACGGTGACGAAACCAACACCATCACCACAGGCGAGGGTACTCTTGAGAACCCTGGCGACCGCAAGATCATCGGCAATACTACTCCTCGCTTCCGTTTCGGAGCAAATCTTGGAGTATCCTGGAAGGGAGTTGCCATTGACCTTATGCTCCAGGGCGTGGCCAAGAGAGATGTATGGATTGGCGGAGCAGGAAGTTATCCATTCGGAGGTGTAGGAGCAGGCGATGCTGTGTTCCAGCCTCTCTACTACAACCAGACCGACTACTGGTCTGCCAAGAGCTACGACCCAGAGAGCCCGGACTATATGGTAGCCAAGAATCCGAATGCGAAACTCTACCGTATCTACGGCCAGGGCAACAACGTCGGCTCCAACACCCGTACATCCGACAAGTTCAGGAAGAGCGGAGCCTATATGAGAATCAAGAACCTCACGGTCTCCTACACTTTCCCTGAAGACCTGATCGGACGTGCAAGAATCGCCGACCTCAAACTGTTCTGCAGTATCGAGAACCTTGCGACCGTTACATCATTGCCGAAGGGCTACGACCCGGAGACATTGAGCTGGTCTTATCCTTTCTACCGCACCACCACATTCGGTCTGAACCTTACATTCTGACGAGTTGCGTAATTATTTGAAAGACAACACGTTAATTATTGACAAAATGAAAAGAACAATATATTTCGCCATTGCGGCACTCTGTCTCACCGCAGTTGCCTGCAACGATGACTTCCTCGAGAAATATCCGAAGACGTCATTGACCGAGCAGAATGCATTCCTTGAGTACAACTCATTCAAGGCCTATATGTATCCGTGCTACAGTCTGTTCAGCAATACCACCATCCGTACGAATTTCAACGCAAGCCACTGCCAGTCACAGTTCTACGGAGACTTCTATGCCGGCATTCTCTCCAACAGGGACAATCCTACCGGAAACGGATACGCATACCGCACCATCACCCCTACCACCACAGGAGGCGGCTGGGACTTCTCGATAATCCGCAGAATCAACATCATGCTCTCCCACGTCAATGACGGAGCACTCAATGAGACCGAGGCAAAGCACTGGGAGTCAGTGGGCAGATTCTTCCGCGCCTGGTGGTATATGGAACTTGTGGACCGCTTCGGTGATGTCCCTTGGGTTGACAAGGTCCTCTCCGACACATCTCCTGAGGCTTACGGAGAACGCACTCCAAGGGCCGAGGTCGTTGCCAAGATATGCGAGGATTTCGAATTCGCCATTGAAAATATCGGGGACTGCTCACGTGACGGCTCGAACCCTGTCACAGCGGATGCAGTGAGGGCAGCCTATTCCCGCTTCCTTCTCAGGGAGGGAACCTGGGTGAAGTACCACAATCTTACCGGGGAGAACTCCAGCCAGCTCCTCGAAAAATGCGTCAGCGTATCGAAGGAACTCATGAGCAAGTACACTGCCCTCTACAAGGGAGTGGACGAGCATAATCCGGGAACCGGCTACGGTGAACTCTGGACTACCGAGAGCCTCATCGGAGTGCCTGGCGTCATCTTCTGCCAGGAATTCGTGGATGCCATCAAGATGCACAGGGGCAATGACTACGAGCACATTGCAGCCCATTACACAGACGTGCCACAGCACACCGTGGACATGTTCCTGATGGCTAACGGCAAACCAATAGCAAACGCCACTTCCGGATATCAGGGCGGAAAAGGCAAGGATATCTACGACGAGTTCAAGGACCGAGACCCTCGTCTCTACCTAAATATCCAGCCTCCTTACGCTGTAATGCCTCATTCAGGTGAATATGACGGAGTTACCTCTTTCAAGACATGGAGATATGCCAAACCTGGCGATCAAGTCATTGGAAACTACGTTGTAAAGGACGAGGCTGACGCAGCGAGACTGTCCCAGTACATCCACCTGATGGGAGCCAATGAGCTCTGCGTACGTGGTGGCGCATTCGGCGGACAAGGCATGAAGAGATGCCCAGGACAGAACTGGGGAGCCGCTCTCACACCTACCAGCCCTAACCTCAGCAATTCCGGAAAGGTGGCCTATATGAAGAGCCGCACAGGTTACTACTTCTGGAAGAACTATGATATGTGGGAGTATGCTACCGGTTCTTCAGCCTACTGTACCGCTGACAAGCCTGTCTTCAAGATTGAGGAAGTTCTCCTGAACTATGCGGAGGCAATGTTCGAGCTCGGAAGATTCGACCAGGCTGCCGCCAATGCCAGCATCAATCTCCTCCGCGAAAGGGTTGGAATGCCTCAGATGACAGTTGCCGACATCAATGCCAATTTTGATCCTAACCGTGACAAGGGCAATGCTCCTTGGCTCACAGGCAGTCTCAGCAAATATGAGGTAGCACCTGTCCTCTGGGAAATCCGCAGGGAGCGCCAG
>JBJEBP010000041.1:0-3700 GCA_051870135.1 Candidatus Cryptobacteroides sp.
CAGGCAGAAAAGCAGCTTGGACATTACAGGAACGCTGTTGAAATTGCCGAATGTGCCCAGGTCCCCGATAGCAGGACCCACATTGCTGAGACATGAAACCGATGCGTACAGGGCATTTGCATCCTCAAGTCCGAACAGCACATTGAGCCCGGTAGAGAGGCATAGTGCAATGAAAAAAATTCCGAGGAAAAGCAAATGCGGATAGGCTTCCTCCATCTTCAGGTAATGATTGTTGATTTTTATCTGGTTGATGGAAGTGGGATGTATTACATGCTTGACCTGCTGTCCGACAGCCTTGAAAGTCAGGAATACCCGGTCCGCCTTGATACCTCCGGTGGTAGATCCGGCCATTCCGCATTGCAGTGAAATAATGAGCATAAGAATGTTCACGAACGCCGGCCATGTATTGTTGTCCCCGATTGCAAATCCTGTCGTCGAAATGAAGGTAAGGGTATGGAAAAATCCGCTCATAAGCGAATTCCCGATAGTCAACCCGCTGTCATTCAGTCTCATGCAAAAAGCTGAAATCAATGATACTGCTACAATTGTACTGATGTAATACTTCAGCACAGGATTGTTGAGGGGCTTGAAGCTCCGGTGTACCACCGCCATGAACAATGTCCCGAAATGCACGGAAGCCAGGAACATGAACACTATGGTGATGGCATTTATAGCATTGGAATCAAATGAGGCAATGGAATAGTTCTTGGTGCTGAAACCTCCTGTGGCGCAGACGCTGAATGCGTGGTTGATGGCGTCAAAGGCCGACATTCCCGAAATCCAATACAGGAGGAATGACAGGAGCGTCAATGCGAAATAAACTGAAGAATAAATGATTACGGTCTTGTTTGCCCTGGACCTGTAGCCTTCTCTCGAGAGCGAGGAAATCTCAAGGTTGGTCAGCCTTAGCCTGACCGGGCTGGAAGACGGGATAATCAGGAGCAGGAAGACCACGACTCCGAGTCCGCCGATGAAATGCGTGGATGAACGCCAGAACAGAAGGCTGTCCGGCAGGGATTCAACTTCCTCAAGGATAGTTGCACCCGTGGTCGTATAGCCTGAGACAGACTCGAAAAGCGAATTGACAACGGTGAATGGCCCTCCCCATAGCAGATAAGGCAGCATTCCGAAAATGAAGGACAGGGACCAGGACAGGACAATAATCATATATCCGTCCTTCAGGCTGATTCTTTCTGTGCTCCTCACGAAAATGAAGGGGAACACTCCCACCGTGAATGTTATCACGAAACTGATTATCAAGGCTGCCAGGGCACTGTCATTGCCTCTCGACATCGAGACAATGATGGACAGGAACATAAAGAACGCGCTGGTAAGGAGCGCGAACCCCACATTTCTCGATATGACCTTGAGATTCATCAGCTATTGTTGTTTTGAACCTGACTTTTCAGCTGCTTTCTTCTCCGCCAGGCTGGCCCTGAGGGTCTTGTTCCTCTTTCTGAGCTGCTGGTTCTCCCCGGCAATCTCCCTGATGGAACTGTTCAGGTCGGCAAGTGTGTCATCCCCCTCGAAATGGCAGGCATACTTGGTCCCGGTGGCCCTGTAATTCTCCAGGCCGGTCAGCATCCTGTTCAGGGGATTGACATAATATACAATAAGGAAGAACATCAGGAGCAAGACCATGAGAAGACCGACGGCCACGGCCACGGCACCCGGTATGATGCTTCGGTAGAATCCCCTCTCGAATGTCTCGGAGTTCTTTCTCAACTCTTGGTAGATGGCATCATTGAGCACATATATGTCCGAGCGGAGCCTCGCATACTTTGGCTGGAGCCTGTCGAAATACCAGGTCCTTGCCTCGCTGAAATCCTTCAGCAAGGTCTCAGGAAGTTCCAATGAGGTCAGCATGAATGCAGAATATGAATAGAGCACGGAGTCCGCGAGAGGCATCATCTTCTCGGAAGTCAGCGAAGCCCTGAGGCTGTCGCAATGGGAAAGGAACTCATCCTGCTTGAGTTCAGGCAACTTTCCCACAGACTTGTCCCCGATTACGGCAAGGATGGCCAGATTGTATGCGTTGCTGGCATTGGCAAGACGCTGGGAGGCATTGATACTTCCGATATTGGAGGCAATGAGGTCAGACACATAGTTGCTCATCCTGCTGTATTCCATTATTGATATAAAGCTGGACACAAGGAGGATGACAGCTATCGAACTCAGGCTCAGGACGAGTTTCATCTTGAGAGTGAGCTTGAAATTTCTTATGAAAGCACGCAGTCTCCGCATCTTTTCCGAATAATGTAATCTCCACGATACTAAGCTACGAAGGTACGAAACAGTTTTCGAATTTCAATGAAAGTCGGCTCATTTCGTCCTCTCCATGCTCCTGGCTTTCAGATAATGCTCAAAAATACCGATTTAATTTGCATTTCCGGATAAAAATGATTTAATTAGACAAAAATTATACTATTTCTTAAAACCTAATACTTTTTGAATATGGTTAGATATTCAGTAATGTGGAAGTTCAAGCCATCAGATGGCAGGACTCCGAAAGAGACAGCGGAAGATGTCAAGGAAAGATATGAGTCCCTCAAGGGTCTGATTCCGGGATTGCTCGACATAGAGGTCGGGGTCAACCGGAATGATTCGGCAACCACATACGACGCGATAATGATCGCTGACTTCGAGAGTTGGAAAGCTCTTGCCGACTACAAGGCCGACACGATGAGGGACAGTGTCAGGGAATATGCTGACAGCCTTGCGGAGAGCCGCGTCAGGGTTGAGTACGAAAGGTAATTTCACAACATACGAAAATATTACCGGCCGGGACAGTAACCACTGCATCCCGGCCGGCTTTTCATCACGCCCGGCATTTTTTCGTCGTGCCGGCCTTCTTTTCGTCATGCCCGGCATCCTTTTCGTCATGCCCGGCCTGACCGGGCATCCCACGCAACCTACTTCGGCAAACCGAACACCTCGGAAATCTCCCGCATCTGCGCCTGGGTCATCCCGTCCGGCTCAAAGCCCATGTTCCTGGAACTGATATATATCTGGGCAGCCTTGTTCAGCACATCCACCTGGTCGAACGCTGCCATGATGTCCACGTCCACTGCGAAAATGCCGTGCTTCTCCCACATTACCACATCGTAATCATCATCGATTGTCTCAATCGTAGCCTTCGCCAGCTCCTTGCTGCCCGCCAGCATATAAGGCACCATTCCCAATCCCCTCGGACAGAAGGCCTTGGTTTCCGGAATCATTGACCATAGAAGATTGGTCGCAACATCCTTCTCCAGGAAACGCCTGCTGTGGGTCATTGCCACAAGTTCAATAGGGTGGGTATGGAGCGAAGCCCTGTAGGGAGATCCCTTCGCCAGAAGATAATTGTGCACACTGAGATGTGAAGGGAGCTCGGAAGTGGGATTCACAAGGGAGTCAGCAACTATCTCATAATGAGCACAATCCTCAGTAATGCGAATGATGGAGCCATTGGCCATAGGGTCACGTGCCAAATCCCTCATCCTCTTCTGGGTACCCTTGCAGTAGAACCAGCAGCCCTTCAGATGAGGAAGGACAAACCCGATTTCACGCGGCCCGGCCAGGGACGGCATTGCACGCATCCCGTCATCCACGTACTCTGTGACATTCACTGTAATGTTTCCTCCGTTCCTCTCTGCCCAGCCCTTGGTCCAAAGATATCCGGCTGCCTCTGCGACCTGCCATACGGCATCGCCCAGGGCCT
>JBJEBP010000042.1:0-3694 GCA_051870135.1 Candidatus Cryptobacteroides sp.
CCCGACAATCCCTCAGTCAGATGCAGATTGCGATGAAGTTGGGCATCAGCAGGGATACCGTCCGCCGCTATCAGCGGATGAACGAGAAGGAGTTTGAGGGATTGATTTCCAGCGAGATCCTTCGCCGGAAACGCAAGTTGGAAGCCTTCGAGGACTTCATCAAGCAGTTGCTTCAGGACTGCCCGTTCCTGTCAGCAGCACAGATCCATGACCGGTTAAAGGAACATTTTCCAGACCTTCCGGAAGTGTCGGAGCGTACCGTGTACAATACGGTGCGTCTGGTGCGGGAACGGGAGGATCTTCCCAAGGTGCAGGAAAGCGGTCGGCAGATGTCCAAGGTTCCTGACTGCGAGTACGGCGAGAAAGCCCAAGTGGACTTCGGCGAGAAGGTATTGCGAACATCAAAGGGCAGCCAGGTGAAGGTGTACTTCATGGTAATGGTACTGCAACGGTCAAGATATAAGTTCGTGTATCTACAGAACACGCCATTTACCTCAAAGACAACAATCTATGCCCATCATCTGGCCTTCAACTACTTCGGTGGTATGCCACGGAAAGTCATCTATGACCAGGACCGGAAGATGCTTGTCAAGGAGAACTTCGGTGATTACATAATGACGGAAGAGTTTGCCAAGTATGTCAATGCGGCAGGCTTTGAACCAGTCTTCTGTATGCCGTATGATCCGGCCAGCAAAGGGCAGTCTGAGGCAGTGGTCAAGTATGTGAAGAACAACTTCCTTGCAGGACGCACTTATGTCAATATAGAGAGTCTCAACGATGAAGCTATAGGATGGTTAGCCAGAACTGCGAACGCCAAGGTCAACAGCAGCACCAGACTCGTCCCTGCGGAAGAGTTCAAGAAGGAGCAGCCGTTCCTAGCGCTTTACGTGGAAGAGATCGACGAGCCGGAGATGGAAGCGCGGGAGTACTCTGTCCGCAAGGACAACACCTTGCTGTATCACAGCAACTTCTACAGCCTGCCGCTTGGAACATATGCCGGTCAGGGAACAAAGGTTCTGGTCGTCAAGAACGTGGACAGCAATGAGTTGGAGATATATGACCCCAAAGACTTCTCTCTGATAGCCAGACACAAGATCAGTCCCTTCCGCGGCAAATATATCAATAAGGACGAACACGCCAGCAGTCGCAGCCGTGACATCCTGGAATCCGAGCAGATACTGCGTACCTTTTTCAATGAATGGACGGATGACAGCCTTTTGTCACGCTTCCTGAAGGAACTCCACGACAATCGTCCTCGCTATTACCGGAAGAGTGTGACATCAATGGCCTCTCTTCTGACCGACTATGACAAGACCACTGCGCATACTCTGTTGGAGATGTTTGCGGAGTCCAAGGTATACAATGCCAATGTGATGCGTGAGATGGCAGCTAAAGTGGCTGACAGGATGGAGAATCAGCCGAAAAGTAAACCGGTCGCGACGGATGCCGCAACACACATTGCCGACCTCGCTCCAGAGCAAAGGCCTATCGGCACTTATGGTGCCATTATAAACGGAGAGGAGGGCAAATGATGGAAGAGACATTGAAAATCAGCACCGAGGAAGTTAGAGTCTATGCTAAAGCTCTGCGTCTGAGCAACTTGAGGAACAACTGCGGAGACATAATCCACAAGGCACAGATAGACAAGCCATCATACATGGACTTCATTATGAATATCCTCAAGGCGGAAACTGCGTCACGCCAGCAGAACGACCTCGTGCGCAGAATGAGACAAGCAAAGCTGCCGCGCAACTGCGACCTGGACCGCTTCGACTTCAATCACAGTGCCGGGATCACCAAGCCTCAGTTGAAGCAACTGCGGGAACTCGTATGGCTAGACCAGATGTACAATCTCATCTTCATGGGGCCAGCAGGCACCGGGAAGACTTTTATGGCTGCCGGCCTCGTCAGGGATGCCGTAATGAAGGGTTACAGAGCACAGTTCCTGACAATGGATAATCTCATAAACATATTGAGAATGAAGGATATGACATCCTCCGCAATGAGTGCTTACAGTGGGATACTCAAATGCAATCTCATCGCTATAGACGACATAATGCTCATGCCTATGAAAAAGGAGGAGTCTGTCGCTTTCTTCAATCTCATAAACGCCCTGCACGAGAAGGCATCCGTCATCATCACTACGAACAAAGCACCGACCGAATGGGTGGAAGTGCTTCAGGATGAAGTACTTGCTACCGCCCTCCTAGACCGACTTCTGTTCCACTGTGATGTAGTCAAACTCGTCGGATCGTCGTACCGTATGGAAAACCGGTCAGGCTTTCTGGCAAAAAACAGGGAGGACAAATAATGAAAAAGAAGAATCGAGAATCCCTTCGGACTGCGCTGAATGAGTTCCATGACGCATACCGTATCTTCCTGGATGATGTGAGGAAAATGCAGGAGGCAGCGGAGAGAGGTATCAGTGGCCCAGTAAGTCCGACCAGTCCTTACTCGTATAAGGAATGGGAGAGGAAGTTGGATATCCTTGAAGATACTGTTGAACAAGTTCTTCAGGACGAAAGATAGATGTTAAACCATAGACCTTAAGCGCCGAGCAGTGATGCGGAAACGCGCTTCCGCATCACTGCTTTATCAATCAAAAATGCAGAACCTGCTTTCCGAAATCTGCAGAATCTATTTTTTCTGAAAATTGTTGGTTGAATACTTGCTTTTTACACCACCGTTGTGGTGCCCTTGTACGAGTCAGTCTGAACGTAGTTGGGTAAAAGATTTTCCATCAGCCCGATACGTATTTCCTTATTCGGAATGTCGAGAGTATAGAGGGTGCTTACCGGGTCGTAGGCCTTAATCGTGTAATAACCGGCTTGATAAAGCAACGGCATTATTGATGTCATGTTTTCAGTCGGTGCATCAAACGCGGATTCCAACATCATTGTCGCTTTCAGCATTGACGGGACAACATTGAACTCCCTGAATTTGTCAATAAGGAAAGTCGGGGTGCCGCTTTCGAACCAATAACTTCTTAACATCTTGTCCTGCAGTGCATTCAGCAGACTGAAAGGATTGTAGATATCAGGAGATGAATTTGCGAAATGATAACTATCGTATTGGCATTTGAGCGAGTTCAGTACCTCATCATGTGTTTTGTTTGTAGCAGAGGCGAAATCTTCGATATAATCGTACATCTGATCCAGAACCTCGGCTTCACTGATTCCGCAGATTGCAGCGAACTCTGGAAGCATTGAGATATTCTTCAGATTGTTCAGCTCGCTGAAGATGCTGAGCTGGGAGAACTTGGTTATGCCCGTAATGAAGACAAATTGGAGATAGGGATCGGAATATTTGAGCGGGCTGTAAAAGTTGCGCATAATCTGCCGGAGTTGTTCCAATTGACCTTCTTTCTGGGCAACATCCAATAGCGGAGCATCATATTCGTCAATAAGAATTACGACCTTTCGTCCGGTCTTCTTATATGCTCTTTCAATCAGGCCCTGCAAACGCTGGTTTATACTAATCTCGCCCGAGGGCCCTTTACCATAAATTTCCTCATAGTTGGACAGTTTATAACTAAGTTCATGTTGAAGCCCTTCCGCACTCTCGTGCTTGGCCGTGCTCATATCAAACCGAAGTACCGGGTATTTAATCCAATTCTTTTCAATACTGTCGATATACAGGCCCTTGAACAACTCTTTCTCGCCTTCAAAATAACTCTGGAGAGTGGAGACTAGCA
>JBJEBP010000043.1:0-3684 GCA_051870135.1 Candidatus Cryptobacteroides sp.
TGGATGGTGGAGAACAGCTGGGGTGCCGACAGCGGCTACAAGGGCCATCTGATTATGACGGATGAGTGGTTCAATGAATATATGTTCCGTCTCGTGGCGGAGAAGAAATATGTTCCTTCCGATGTTCTGGAGATTCTGAACCAGAAGCCTGTCCGCCTCCCTGCCTGGGATCCGATGTTCGCTCCGGAGGAGTAAGCTCTCAGGTACATTTCTGGACTATGATTTGACGTCATCCCCGGTCGGGGGTGGCGTTTTTTGTTCAATATTTCTGGGGATGTGGCATTGGTTAGATTCCTGGGGGCTGGTTGCACCTTCCACGCTGAGGGCGCTTATCGTGGAAGGTGCAATGCCGCAGAGGCGTACCTTCCACGCTGGGGCCCCGAATCGTGGAGGGTGCAGCTCCAAAAGTCGCACCCTCCACGCTGAAGCGGCATATCGTGGAGGGTACAATGCCGCAGAGCGGTACCCTCCACGTTGGAGGCCCGAATCGTGGAGGGTGCAAACCGTATTCCTCTATAGCGCTATCAGGCTTTCCGCTCAAAATATTTTCAAATAATTAGTACCTTGTCTTGCAATATATTCAAAAAAATATATATCTTTGCATTTGAAAAGTACTTGGAGCCGCAGGGAAGCCTGGAATTGACGTTGGAAAAGCTTGGGATTGACGTTGGAAAAGTCTGGGATTGACGTTGGAAAAGTCTGTGATTGAGGTTGGAAAAGGATGCGATATGGGGATGGAAAGCATGGAATTGGAGCCGGGAAACGACCCGGCCAAGACGGCACAAGTGATTTGAAAACAGATTTCCGAACAAGGATAAAACAAATTAAAACATATTGAAAATGAAGAAAGTACAAGATGCGAGCGTAGGAGGAAGGAACTTTTACTTCGACCAGGACGCCTATGAAAGAATGGAACAATATCTCAAGCATTTCGAGGAACGGCTCCAGAATAGTCCCTCATCCATCCTCTATGAGAAGGACGAAGTGATGAGCGAACTTGAGAGCAGGATCGCCGAACTTCTCACCAAGGAAGTCGGGACAGGGAACAGGACAGTCAGCATTGACCTCGTCCAGAAAATCACCGAGCAGCTCGGGATGCCGGACGGAGTCAAGGAGCCGGCCGACAAGGCAGAGGGCACTTCGTCAGCCGGGCGCCAGGAAGCCGGCAACCAGCCGGAAGGGCAGCAGGGACAGGGATCTGGACAAGGCAGCGGCACCAGGGACAAACAGAATGCAGCGGTTCCGCCGAGGAAGAAAATGTACAGGGACATTGACGAGAAGGCCATCGGCGGCGTCTGCTCCGGCCTTGCCGCATACTTTGACATTGACGTAGTCCTCATCAGGCTCATTGCGGTAGCCGCCCTCATTCTCGGGACTGCGGGATTCTGGATTTACATCATCCTCATGATTGTCATACCGAAGGCCGAGACACCGGTACAGAAATGCGAGATGCACGGCCTGCCGATGACGGCCGAGAACCTTGCCCGATTTGCAACAAAGAAATAATTCACGAAGAATATGGAAAACAACACTGACAACATACGATCTCAAATGAGAAAGGGCGTCCTGGAATACTGCATTCTCTGTATCCTGGCCCGCAAGGAAGCCTACGCATCGGCCATCATTGAGGAACTCAAGGCGGCCAATATGATAGTGGTGGAAGGGACGCTCTACCCGCTCCTTATCAGGGAAAAGAACCAGGGATATCTCACATACCGCTGGGAGGAGTCCCCACAGGGCCCGCCGCGCAAATATTATGTAATCACCGACAAGGGCCGGGAACTCCTGCAGGAAATGGATGCGGCCTGGAGTGAAATAGTAACCACAATTGAAACATTGAAGAAATGAATCAGGTCGAGAAAAACAGCATAGGAGGCTATGCATTCACATTGGAGACCACGGCCGCGCAAAAAATCGACAAATACCTCGGCGAACTCAAGTCGTTCTACTCAGGAATTGAGGGCGGGAACGAGATTATGGAGGGGATTGAGGAGCGGATGGCGGAGCTGCTGGTTGAAAAATGCGGCAATAACGGGATTGTCACCGAGGCAATTGCAAATGAAGTGATCAATGTGCTCGGAAGGCCGGAGGATATTGAGTCGGAATCGGAAGGGGATAAGGTCAATGTCGAAGAGCCTGTCAGCCGGAAAAAGAAAATTTACCGCGATCTGGACAATGGCAAAGTGCTCGGAGTCTGCAGCGGCCTGGCGGCATATTTCAATATGGATGTCGTGGCTGTACGTACCCTGGCCGTAGTGTTCACGGTGGTGCTCTGGATGGCGCATATCAGATGCTATCCTACATCTGAGTTTACTCTCCCGCTACTGATATATGTCCTGGCCGGGTTCATTATCCCCGCTGCGAAGACAGTAGGCGAGAAACACAGGATGAAGGGCGAGGGCAATACGGTCCAGGATATCCAGAGAGCAGTGCAGGAGTCAATAGAGAAGGCTTCGGGGACAATCCGGGAGATGGGCAATTCCGAAGCGGCCAAGGGAGCGGGGAACCTGATAATGAAGACAATGGGAGTTCTTTTCCTGCTTTTGGGCTTCAGCGGCCTGTTTGCTGAGAGCATTATCTTGTTCTGGCATCATATCTTCGGCTCCGACCTGTTCGTATGGCACAGGCTGTCAACGGCAATGATGCGCATTCCGGGTCTGTATTCGGCATTGAACCTGATTTGGGTTAAGGGACTCATCGTGCTGGCCATCAGTCTTCCGTTCATCTGGTGCATCTACACGGGACTCCAATGCATCATTGATTTCAAAGTCCCGAAATGGCATCCGGGCCTGGTAATTGTAATAGTATGGCTGCTCACGCTTATAATGCTGTCAGTCACCGCTTTTATGGGTTGCATCCCTACAATAGTGTAGAAAACTTGACAATTTTTTATAAATAATCTGTACCATAACATCTTTGGCACGATAATCGCAAACAAGCATAACAGAAGACATAAATCATAAGCTAGTTTAATTCATATTGAATAATCGAACAGCAGCCAGTCGCGAAGACCAGCTGCTGTTATCTTTTTGGGGATCCCCGGTCGAGCCGGGGATGACGAAAATATTCCGGTTAGGGATGACGGAAATGGTCGGATCGGGGATTACTCGATTTTCCAATCTGAGATAGTGTGGCTGCCGGTGTCAAAGTTTATGCCGACCTTTATCACAGGGAGCCTGCTCAAGGCAAAACGTGCAGGGTAGTCCTTGAGATCTATCTGTCGCATTGCTGCTTCTGCCGTATTGTTCAACTTCAGTTCGAAGAGGTAGAGTGCCTTGCCGCTGTTCATTACCATATCAACACGGCCTTTAGCGGTGCGGACTTCCACATCCACATATCTGCCAAGGAGGGAGAATATAACGTACAGAAGTTGTTGAAAGTGTCCCTCGTAGTTTGTGTTGTCGCATTGCGGGATAGTCCGGAGATATGTCTGAAGCAGGCGAAGCATTTCATCCAGATTGTCATTGTACAGGGCGAGGTACATCTTTGCCACCTGTAAGCAGTAATTTTGTTTCCGCAGATTTCAGAAAAAAGAGAACCGACAGTTTTCAGAAAAGTAGAACCACCCGATTTCGGAAAATAAGAGTCGTCAGGTGATTCGAATGAAAGAGTTCTGCAATGGGATTTTGAAAAAAGAACATGGTTGTCTATTTTAGAAAAGCTTAAGGTCTGAAAACAGACAAC
>JBJEBP010000044.1:0-15794 GCA_051870135.1 Candidatus Cryptobacteroides sp.
TGATTAAGACCGGGACATCTCCGCAACATCATTTATGGTTTGTTTGGGCGTTACTGATTGAATACTCCTTATTTTTCTTGTCTGGGGGCATAAAAAACAAGATGACGCGATTGTGTACATTATTTGTGTCAACTATCGCTGCTATTGTTGCCTTAAGAACAATTGGATATGATAGATGCTGGTATGTTAGTCTGTTAGCCTTCCCTATGGGATCACTAGTGGCACTTTATTTCAATCAAGTTCGTATGGTTTTGGACAGAAATAGGATTTCATTCTGTGGGTTTTTCTGCTTCTCACTGTTTCTGGCAGCCATCATGTATGTCACGAAAGTTGAGTATCTATATTGTATTTCACATGCGTTTATAGCATTGGCTGTTTTCAGTGTGATTTACCATTTGCCAATTGAGGGTTTTTTCCCGCATCATCGGAAGATATGGGGACTATCATATGAGATTTATCTTACACAGGTGGTATCGATGGATTTCCTTAGAGGCGTGCTAAATGTGAGATCAGATGTTTATTATGTTACATTGGCTATATTTCTTATTATATTATTATCTTTAGCTTTGAATGTAGTTCAGTCAAAGGTTTTTCATATTTTTTTCGATGATGGAAAAGAATGGAAAGTGATATAACGGGTGATACGTATTATGGCGATACAAGCGGTAAAAAGCATAATCGATATAATTGTAGTAAGTTTGTTTATTTTCCCCATAGAGTTTGTATTTCTTCCGGGGATAAACTCGAAAATGATTCTTGCGGTTTGCGGAGTCATTGCGCTCCTTACTCATCATACACAGTTGGTGCGTAAGGAGTATATCATTCTGTTTATTTTAGCCTTCTTGGTTTCATTTTGTGGAGCAGTATCTGTCTTATATAATGACACAACTGATTTTACATACACTTCGTATGTGGTGTCATTTATTGTTTGGATTTCTGCTGCTTTTGGCGTGGTTTCGATAATAAGGGGCAATGATGGGTCAGTAACAATTAGGCGGATGTGCTATTATTTGATAGCTGTTGCCGTTTTACAATGTGCCTTGGCAATTATGCTGGATTTATTACCGGCGTTTAGGAATGCTGTAAATAGTGTCGTAGTCGGTTTTGGCTCAATGTATTCAGCTGGCACAGGATTGTCTAAGGCAGGACGTCTGTATGGAATTGGAGCAGCACTTGATGTCGCAGGTACACGATTTGCCCCAATATTAGCCATCCTTTTTATATTCATTTTAAAATCATATGAGAAAAAAGAGAAGGTGATACTATATTTGTTGACAATCCTATGGGCATTTGTATTTGTAGTCGGCTCTATGATAAGTAGGACAACTATTATAGGGTTCATTGTTGGACTCGTGGTTTTACTTGGGTTAAGAGATAATCAGAAAATGGCATTTTGTAGGTATTTGCTTTTTGCCGGATTGATATTTTTTGGAATAGCCTCAATATTGTACTTAAAGAGTGGTTTCTTTCATGACAATGTACGCTTTGCTTTTGAGGGATTTTTTAATTTCTTTGAACGCGGTGAGTGGACAACAAATTCAACAGAAGAACTCCAGGCAATGTATAAACTGCCCGATACTATTAAAACACTTATTATCGGAGATGGATACTTCAATGAACCATATTATACTGACCCTTATTATTCCGGGGCAGCACATAGGTGGGGTATCTTTTATATGGGAACAGACGTAGGGTATCTGCGGTTTATCTATTATTTTGGCATTTTGGGGCTTGTTGCCTTTATGGCATATTTTATCTATGCTGCTGTTTTATGTTGCACCAGATTCCCGGTTTATAAGTGGGTATTCATTATATTGCTACTCTGCAATTTTATCATATGGTTTAAAGTGGCGACAGATATCTTTTGCTTGTTCGCTTTATTCTTATGCGTCCCGCTAAAAGAGGAATCACGTGAAGTAATAGCTGTTGCATGAGTTAACCGATGAGAATGCTTTACATCCAATGAAACTCTTCCTGACCACCCACTCCCTGGCCAATCCCGGCGGGATGGAGAGGGTGCTGGTGAATAAAATAACGTGGCTGAGGAAGCATACGGACTGGGAGATTCTGGTGGTTACTACTGACCAGAAGGGGCGGGATTTGTTCTATCCGGTGCCGGATGGGGTGAGGATTGTGGATTTGGGAATCAATTATTCGGATGACAACGGAAAGGGATTTCTTGGCAAGCTTGTGGGCTATTTTCGCAGGAGGCGGGTGCATCGGAAGAGGCTGGAGGCGCTGATTGGGGAGGAGAGGCCGGATATCGTGGATTGCCAGTATCCGGGGGAGTGCGGATTTGTTCCGGGATTGAAGGACGGAAGCCGGAAGGTATTGGAATTGCACCAGAGTAAACTCTTTCATTATCAATACAATCGCAGCGGGCTGATGGGCTTGGCGGACCGGTATCGGGCCTGGACGGATGAGAGGCTGGTGCGGAAGTTTGACCGGTTTGTCGTGCTTACGGAGGAGGATGCGGCAATGTGGGGGGATGTGCCGGGAATGGTGGTGATTCCCAATGCAGTTGTGGCCGGGTCGGAGGACAATGCCGGAGTAACTGACAGGGCTGGTTGCCGCCGGGTTATTGCGGTTGGCCGGTTGGACTACCAGAAGGGCTTTGATCGGCTCATTGAGGCCTGGGACATTGTCCAGAAGGATGGACGTTTCGCTGGCTGGAGGCTGGACATTTTCGGTCAGGGGGAGTGGAAAGAGATGCTGGAGGGTCGGATACAGGAGCTTGGTATTCAGGGGAATACACGGATTAATGCTCCGGTCAGGAATATTGCGGCGGAGTATGCTGCCAGCTCAATGCTGGTTATGAGTTCGCATTATGAGGGTTTCCCTATGGTTATGGTCGAGGCTATGTCGCTTGGGCTGCCGGTGGTTACGTTCGATTATCAATGCGGCCCGAAAGATATAATAGATCACGGCAAGAATGGCCTTCTGGTGAAAGAGGGTGACATTCAGGGACTTGCGGATGCGATGATGTCTCTGATGGCGTCGTCGGAAACATTGGCGAGAATGTCGGTGGAGGCTCGCAAGGTTACTGAGAAGTATTCGGAAGAGAAGGTTATGGGGATGTGGCTGGCTCTTTATGAAGGGTTGATGGTTGGCGATTAGATTTCTCGACTTCGCACTACGTGCTTCGCTCGAAATGACAATAAGGGGCATACGTGCTTCGCTCGAAATGACAAAGGGCCGCGGCAGAAAGATAAACAAATGAGTAAAACACTCCTACAGATAAATCCCGTGCTGAGGACCAGCACCTCGACGGGAAGGATAATGAAGGAAATCGGTGAACTGGCCATGGCGAATGGCTGGGAGAGTTACGTTGCCTACAGTGGCGGACGGGACGGGCTTATGCATACCACCTCCATTCCGGTTCCTGTGGGAGACCGTCCCAGCGTGGCCTGCCACGGCATCCAGACTCGGCTGCTCGACAGGCACGGATTGGCTTCGAGCAGGGCAACGAAGGAGTTCATCAAGAGAATTGGGGAAATAGAGCCGGACATAGTGCATATCCACAATATCCACGGCTATTTCCTGGACTACAGGATACTGTTTGATTACTTGAGCCACAGCGACATACACGTCGTCTGGACAGTTCACGACTGTTGGCTTTACACCGGGCATTGCTACTATTATTCAAAAGCCCGTTGCGACCGCTGGAAGACCGGCTGCGGACATTGCCCGCAGAAGCGCAAGTTCCCCGCAAGCTGGCTTGTGGACCGTTCCGCCCGCAACTGGGAGGACAAGAAGAAGGCATTCACTTCAATGCCGAAGGACCGGCTGACCATAGTCCCGGTATCGGACTGGATGAGCCGGGAAATGTCGCAGTCCTTCCTGAAAGATTATGATTACCAGACCATTCACAATGGCATTGACATAGACATATTCAGCCCCCAGCCGCAGGCGGAAGCCGAGGTCAGGCTCCGTTACGGCATCGGGGACAGGCATATTATCCTCGGCGTGGCCAGCATCTGGAGCGACGAGAAGGGGCTTGGGGACTTTGTCCGGCTGGCAGGGAAACTGGATGACAATGAGGTTATCGTCCTCGTCGGCATTGACCGGGAAATGCTGGATGACAGGCTTGCCGAAGCCGGGGTACAGGACCTCGGGGACAGCTTCATCACGGTGAAGCGGACTGCTGACACGAATCAGCTTGCACAGCTGTATTCCGCTGCTGCGGCATTGGTCAATCCTACCTGGCAGGACAATTATCCTACGGTCAATCTTGAGGCGATTGCTTGCGGGACTCCGGTGGTAACTTACAGGACGGGAGGTAGTGTCGAGGCGGTGGATGAAGGGACTGGGTATATTGTGGAACAGGGTGATATTGAGGGAATTATGACAGCCGTGAGGGAGGCGGAAAGCCTTGGGAAAGACCATTTCGTCAATAACTGCCGCAGCCGGGCTGAGCAATGTTTCCGAAAGGAAGACCGGTATGCGGAGTATATAGAACTGTATAATCGGCTTTTGATTTAGGGGTTCTGTGGCGAGGGATGCCCGGTCAGGCCGGGCATGACGAAGAGAGGGCCGGGCATGACGAAGAGAGGGCCGGGCATGACGAAGAGTGGCGGTCATGACGCTGTCATCTCGACCAAGCGAAGCGCATGGAGAGATCTCTCGACTACGCTCGAGATGACAATATGCTGGCTGATTATTGCTGTACGAATTCAGGATATTTTTAAAAAAGACAATGCGAATCCTGCAACTTGGAAAATTCTACCCCGTGAGGGGTGGCGTGGAGAAAGTGATGTTTAACCTTACCGAAGGTATATCGTCACTCGGGATACGCTGCGATATGATGTGCGCGGCAATCGAGGGCCCGACCAGGGTGGAGAAGGTCAATGACAATGCCGGCCTCATCCTCTGCCGCACTCTCAAGAAAGTGGCCGGGACGATGATAAGCCCGGCGATGATAGGCGAGCTCCGCAGAAGATGCGGGGACTATGACATCATACACGTGCACCATCCTGACCCGATGGCCGCATTGGCCTTGAGGCTTTCCGGATACAAGGGCAGGGTAATCCTGCATTGGCACAGCGACATATTGAAGCAGAAATTCCTGCTCAAGTTCTACAGGCCTCTCCAGGACTGGCTGATAGACAGGGCAGAGATGATAGTCGGGACCACATTGCATTACATCCAGAACTCTCCTTTCCTGGCCGGACGGGAGAGCAAATTCGAGAGGCTGCTCATCGGCATTGACCCGGTGACGCCTGATACTGAGGGAGTTGCGGCGATAAAGTCAAGATACGAAGGGAAGAAAATCATTTTCTCGCTCGGACGGCTCGTGGAGTACAAGGGCTTCAGGTATCTTGTTTCCGCCGCGGCGTTCATTCCGGATGACTGCGTGATACTGATTGGCGGGACCGGCCCTCTTCACGACGAGCTTACTGCGCTGATCAGGGAAAAGGGCCTGGAAGACAAGGTCAAGCTTCTTGGCTATGTGCCTGACAATGAGGTATATGACTACTTCGGTGCGGCGGATGCATTTTGCCTCAGCAGCATCCAGAAGACAGAGGCCTTCGGCATCGTCCAGATAGAGGCAATGTCCTGCGGAGTGCCTGTGATTGCCACGAAAATACCCGGGTCGGGCGTGCCTGTGGTAAATGAGGACGGCGTCTCGGGAATCAATGTTGAACCCGGCTCGGCCGAGGCCATTGCCGCCGCATTGCTGAAGATAACCTCCGACAGGAATAGCTGGAAGGCATATTCGGAGAGGGCGAAGAACCGCTACCTGACCTATTTCACGAAAGACAAGATGATATCTGACTGTATTGAACTATACCATTATGACAACTAAACTGTTAATCAAGCGACTGGCGGACATTGTAATCAGCGGCCTTGGAATGATTATACTTTCTCCGGTTTTCCTTGTGGCTGCGATAGCTATCAGGCTTGAAAGCCCCGGCGGAGTCATATACTCGCAGGAGCGCATAGGATACAAGGGCAAGCCGTTCACCCTCTTCAAATTCAGGTCAATGGTCAAGAATGCCGAGAACAATGGAGTTCCGGCCCTGTGCTCCGATGAGGACACCAGGCTGACCAAGGTCGGAGCCTTCCTCCGCCACCATCATCTCGATGAGCTTCCGCAGCTGTGGAACGTGTTCATCGGGGATATGAGCATGGTGGGATACAGGCCTGAAAGAGAGTACTTTATAAAGCAAATCATGGAACGCAACCCGGATTATGAGAGGCTGTTTGCAATGCGACCGGGGGTGTTCTCCAAAGCTACATTGTACAACGGCTATACGGACACGATGGAAAAGATGCTGGTCCGTCTCGAGATGGATCTCGAGTATCTGGACAACTGGACAGTATGGCGTGACATCAAGATAATGTTCCTCACCGCTATCGCAATCCTGACAGGAAAAAGGTTCTGACTTTTATGAAAATCAATGATAATCTCCGCCTTAGGAAAATAGGCAGCCGCAGCATGGTGGTCAAGGAAGTGGAGGGCGAGGTCAATATGACAGACGTCTTCACCCTCAATCCCACTGCTTCCGATATCTGGTCGGCATTCTCCGGAAAGGATTTCACGGAGGAGGATTTGGTGAGCTATCTTGTTGACAATTACGAAGTTGCGCGGGAAAGGGCTGCGGCTGATGTGGCCGCTCTCCTGACACAATGGAAAGAATACGGACTGATAGATGAATAATGTGATGCAGGCCTTCTTCTCCCTGCTCCGTTGCGGGCTTTGGGGGAGGGAACCGGAAAATTCTGGAATATTCGCGCTGGACGCTGCCGGCTGGGAACTGATTTACAGGGAAGCCCGCCGCCAGACCGTCACGGGAATAGTCTTCAGGGGGCTTTCCTTCATTCCGGAGTCTTGCCTTCCGGATGACAGGCTGATGTCCAGGTGGGCTGCGGATGTCTTCCGGATAGAGCAGGCCTCTGCCAGGATGGACAGGGCAGTGGCCAAGGTTGCCGGGAATTTCCAGGAACTCGGCCTTCATCCGGTTCTGCTCAAGGGCCAGGCAGTGGCGGGACTTTATCCCGAGCCGGCATTGAGGGAGAGCGGGGACATTGACATTTATTTCGATGTGCCGGGGGAATGGCAGGCTGCCGTGAAGGATGTCAGGCAATCCGGAAAGACTGCCAAAATTGCAGCCGACGGAAGCTGTCACTATGAGGTGGACGGCATTGTCGTGGAGCTTCACAGGAAGATGATTGACATCTCCAATCCGTTCAGGCAGAGATGGTTGAAGAATCTTGAACAGAAGTTCGGCTTCGATACTGTGGAGATTGGGGGATGCAGGGTGGCCACGCCTTCTCCGGAGCTGAATATGCTCCTGATGAGCAGCCATATAATGAAGCACGCATTTGGCAGGGGAGTGGGCCTGAGGCAGATTTGTGATGCGGCACTGAATACATTGAGGCTGGATTCCCGGGCCCCGGAACTTGAGGAAGTTGTAAAAAAAGCTGGAATTTTGCGCTGGAACAGGCTGCTTGGCTCGTTCCTTGTGGGAAGTTTAGGGTTGCCTGAAGACCGACTGCCTTTCCCTGACAGGGAGGTGCCACCAGACAGTCTGTTGAAGATTGTGATGGAAGGCGGGAACTTCGGCCAGGATGCCCACAGGGATGCTTCCAGTCCGGTTGTCGTGAAGAAAATGAATACGGTCAAAGCCTGTCTGGGACACATACCCTTTGCGCTCAGGACTGCGCCTGCCGAGGCATTCTGGTCAATGCTCTCGCTCGCCGCGGGGCAGTTCAGATTTTGATTTGGCCCAGAACTTACAAATTGATGAATACTCGATATTTCAATGTCGCTGGCATAACTTTCCGGGTTGACCTGCCGGAAAGCATTGACCCTGGGAGGAGTCTCCATTCGTTCAGGAACTTCCTGTGCGGGGAGGCTGCACCGGATTTCACATTCACCCTCAGGGAGGCCGGCGGGATCACATTCCCGGAAACTGTGACTATTGACGAGTCGGACTCCGACCTCGGCCACGTCAGCCTCGGAAAGTCAGGGGACGGGCGTTATCTCACGACCATTGGCACTCGGCATAAGATGCTGTCCGACAGGGAGTTCCTTGAGAATCGGGCGGAGATTGACCTGAGTTCGCCGGATGCTTCTTCGGCCCTTGTGTCGTTGCTGAGGATTGCATTCTCGCAGGCGGCATTGAAATACAATTGCATATCTGTTCATGCTTCGGCCGTGGTTCTCGGGGGCAGGGCCTTCCTCTTCCTCGGCAGCAGCGGAACGGGCAAGAGCACCCATTCCTCATTGTGGCTCAGGAACTTTCCCGCTGCGCGCCTGCTCAATGACGACAATCCCGCCATCCGCATCCGGGACGGACGTGTCCTTGCGTACGGAACCCCGTGGAGCGGGAAGACACCGTGCTACATCAATGAAAATTGGCCTGTCGGAGGCATTGTCAGGCTCAGGCAGGCACCATATAACAGATTTGCGGAATGTGCTGATATAGACTCGTTTGTCAATATTCTTCCGAGCTGTTCCGCAGTGAGGGGGGACAGTCTTCTCCAGTCCCGTCTCCACGACAATCTTGCGGAGATTTGTGCCGGGGTCCGCTCCGGTATGCTTGAATGCCGACCTGATGACGAGGCGGCCATATTGTGCGAAAACAAAATCAATTTATGATGAATATCAAACAACTATTAATTGCGGGAATCGCAGCGGCGGCAATGCTGTCGTCCTGCGGACAATCGAGGAGTTTCGTTTACCTCAATGACATGGAGGCCGGACAGAAATATCCTTTCGACTACAGGCATGAGGCCCTGGTCCAGTGCAATGACAGGCTTGCTATCACCGTGACCTGCAAGCAGATGGAGCTTGCGATGCCTTTCAATGTCAACGGCGGTTCGTATTCCGTCTCACAGGATGGTTCCGTCAAGGCATCCACTAACGGCAATGCTGCCGGCTACAGGGTGGACAATTACGGGAACATTGAGTTCCCTATTCTCGGAACCCTGCACATCGAAGGCCTGAAACTCAGCGAGGTGGCCGACCTTATCAAGGCGAAGATCATTGACGGGGACTATATCAAGGCCCCGATGGTCAACATTGACTTCCTCAATTTCAAGTACACCGTGCTCGGCGCCATCGGCCATACCGGGACCTTCACATCGGAGGACGGCAGGGTGACATTGCTCGAGGCCATCGCCAATGCCGGCGACCTGAGCAACAGGTCCAGGCTCGACCGCGTCGCGGTAATCAGGGAGACCAACGGCAACAAGGAAATCTACCTGCACGATATCAGGAGCAAGGATATTTTCAATTCCCCTTGCTTTTTCCTGCAGCAGAATGACATTATTTACGTTGAGCCTAAGTACAAGAAGAAGGACCGCGAGGACAAGACCCTCCAGTATGTAACCCTCTTCACTTCACTGATTACCACGGTTTGCTCCGTAATCTGGGCTGTCAACAGTACGAAAAGATAGACTATGCAGAACAACAACAATACGCAGGAATTGAATGTAATGGACATTCTCCTGTACCTCCTGTCAAAGTGGAAATGGTTCCTGCTTTCGACGCTGGTCTGTGTGGGTCTGGCCTGGTTCCAGTATGCCAGGACTCCGCAGACATTCTTCAGGTCCTCCACTGTCATCATCAAGGACCCGTCGAACAAGACTGTCTCCGCCGGTCTCGACAGGTATGACAACTACATCAACAAGGTCAATGTCTCCAATGAAATCCTGCAGTTCAAGTCCAGGAAGCTCCTCACGGAGGTGGTGACGAGGACCAGGGCAGACGTGAGCTACAAGGTCAAGTCGGGCTTCAGGATGAAGGAACTTTACACGGGATCGCCGGTAATGGTTTCCTTCCTGGATGCCACTCCGGACAGTTACGCTGCGGTTTCATTGACCCCGAAGGACGATTCCCTGGTGGTGATACAGAATGTTTCCGGAGATGTGACTGAGGATACTTACAATGTCAGGATCAATGACACCACCGTCGTTGCCGGCAACAGGATTCTGGTGACCAAGACCAATTATTTCTCCAAGAGATGGTTCGGGACTGAGATTTCGGTGGCCAAGCTTCCTATCCGTTCCGTTGTGGCCTCCATTTCCGGGAGCCTCGGCATCCGCCAGGAGGAAGACGATGCCTCCATCCTGACCCTGTCCCTCAGGGACGGTTCCCCAGAGCGTGCCGAGAACATCATCAACACATTGATTTCCGTTTACAACGAGGAGGCTGTCAATGACAAGAACCAGGTGGCCGTGAATACAGCGGAGTTCATCAACGAGAGGCTTGTCATCATTGAGCGTGAGCTCGGCGGCGTGGAGTCCGACCTCGAGTCATTCAAGAAGGCCAATCAGATTGTGGACCTCTCGAGCGCGGCCGGAATGTATATGGGCGAGTCCCAGAAGTACAATTCCAGCGTTATGGAACTTGACACCCAGCTCCGTCTCGCGGAGTATATCAAGGAGTACCTGACCGATCCTACCAAGGAAATCGACCTGATTCCTTCCAATATCGGCATTACCGATATCAATATCGAGAGCCAGATTGGACAGTACAATGCTGCCAAGCTCCGCAGGGACAAGCTCATTGAGGACAGCAGCGAGAAGAACCCGGTAGTGGTGGAACTCAACAATTCGCTCCGCGCGATGAAGCAGTCCATCATCAGGGCGGTTGACAACTTGATAGTCAGCCTCAATGTCCGCAGGACGGATGCCCTGTCCCGTGAGAAGAACGCCCAGGTGCGCGTGACTTCCATCCCGACCAAGGAGCGCCAGATGCTATCCATCGAGAGACAGCAGAAAATCAAGGAGTCCCTCTATCTCTTCCTTCTCAACAAGCGTGAGGAGAACGCCCTTACCCAGGCGATGGCAGACAACAATGCCAGGGTAATCGACGAGGCTTACGGACCTGTTTCCCCTATTGCCCCGAACCGCAACAAGATTATCCTTCTGGGCCTGCTTCTTGGCCTGGCCATCCCTTGTGTCATATTCCTGATGATTATGTTCATGGATACGAGGGTGCACAGCCGCAAGGATATCCAGGGCAAGATTTCAATGCCGTTCCTCGGCTCGATTCCGGAGCAGAAGGATGACGACGGCTTTGTAAGGGAGGCAATGAAGATAGTCAGGACGAACCTTTCATTCATGAGCAGGAAGGACAATCCGGTGAAGGTCATTGTCACGACTTCCATCAATGAGGGTGCCGGCAAGACCTTTGTCTCGACCCATCTTGCCAAGGCCCTCGCTTCTTCCGGGAAGAAGGTGGTGTTGCTGGACCTGGATATCAGGAAGGGAACATTGAGCCACAATCTCGGCAAGAGGAGCAATGGCGTGACCAACTTCATTGCCGATGATGGCCTGTCAGTCAGTGACGTGATCAACATCCGCGAGGACGGGGTTGACTTCGTTTCGGCCGGTTCCCCTGTGCCTAATCCTGCCGAGCTCCTGATGGATTCCAGGCTGGATGACCTTGTGGAGGGTCTCAGGGAACGTTATGACTACATCATCGCTGACTCCGTGCCTGTGGGAATGGTGGCTGATGCGACTATTTCGGACCGTATTGCCGATCTTACTGTATTCGTGATACGTGCCGGCAAGTTTGACCGCCGTATGCTCCCGGACCTTGAGGAGATGTACAAGGAGAAGAAACTCAAGAATATGTCACTGGTGCTGAATGGCATTGAATATCACAAGCACGGCTATGGCTACGGTTACGGCTATGGTTATGGCTACGGTTACGGCTATGGCTATGGTGAGAGCCACCGCAAGTCCTCACGCGGACTGCTCGGATGGCTTCGTAAATTAGGAAAATAATTAATCTATAATTTGTAATATGAAAAAGTTTTTGATTGCAGGCGCATTGTGCGCAATGATGATTTTCCCTGCAGCAGCGCAGGAGGTTTCTGCAAGGAAGGGGGCCCCTGCAAAGGCCAATTGGTTCGTAAGCGCCGGTTTCGGCGGACAGGTTTATCTCGGTGACCACGACAAACAGGTGGAGTTTGGAAAGAGGCTTTCCCCTGCTCTTGACATAGCCGTCGGAAAATGGTTTACTCCAAGTATCGGAGTACGCCTTATGTATAGCGGACTTTCTGCCAAGGGTGCTACACAGGGTGATATCCATTCTACCGGAGAAGTGGTTCCGGGCGAGAAGGGGGGAACCGGATACTGGCTCAAGTATCAGAAATTCAACGAGTTTTCTCTCTCAGCCGAGGTAATGTTCAATCTCAACAATGCCTTTGCCGGCTACAGGGAGGAAAGGGTCTGGAGCTGCTGCCCTTATGTAGGTGTCGGCTATGCGAGAGTCCCGGAAGAACCGGTTGCCAACAGCTACCTCATCCGCGGCGGTCTTTTCAATTCGTTCCGCGTTGCCAAGGCCTGGGCAGTGAATCTTGACCTCAGGGCCGGCTATCTCGGTGACGATTTCGACGGAGAGGTCGGCGGACGTTCCGGAGACGGACTTCTTACCGCTACCGTTGGAGTAACCTACAGGTTCGGGCCGCGCGGCTGGAACCGTTAATAGAAATATTTTTATTTACCCGCAATGATTGAAAGCCGCTGTGAAGTGTCAAGTAAATCAAAGTCGGCAGTCTGGTACAGGGCTGCCGACTTTTTGAGGTAAAGAAATGAAATTTTGTCATTATCAAGTTTTTAGTTAACTTCGCAGTTCGTTTTTTTGAGATTATTGTTTATTTAGTTATGAGCCTATTGAGGAGAGCTATTTTTCTGACGGCTATTTTATTGTTTTCGGCATCCTTTGCCTCCCGTGCACAGAATCTTTCATTGTCCACCAACTTTGTGGACTGGGGTTTCTTCGGCACTGCTAACTTGACATTTGAGTCTGCCTTTTCCAAGCATTTCTCCTTGGAAGTGGGCGGCAAGTACAATCCCTGGACTTTCAAGAAAAACTCCGACAGACCTATCATGAACCAGCAGATTACTGGTTTCGTGTCGGCAAAGTACTGGTTCTGGTACGTGTATTCGGGCTGGTGGATGTCCGCCAAGGCGAAATACAACGACTATACGCAGACAGGATTGCTCAAATATACGTTGGACGAGGGCAAGTCTGTCGGCGCCGGACTGGCATTCGGCTATTCGTATATGCTTGGGAAGCATTTCAATATCGACCTCGGCCTGGGATTGTGGGGCGGAAGGACTTTCGACTATATTTCCTATGAATCCGCCGCACGTACCAAGGTGCGGAAGTCGGGTGACAAGTGGTTCATAGGACCGGACAATATAGAGGTGTCATTGAAATATGTGTTTTAGACGGTTTTTTTGCAGATGAACAGAAGATTTTTAAGTTATATCCTGATTGTTGCTTTGGCCCTGGCGTTCATCAGTTCCTGCGCTACCAGGCGCAAGCTGATGAATCTTGTCAATGCTACTGATTCGACTGCCAATGTGCAGCTGGCCCTTGCCAGGGAGGCGGACTATCTGCCTGAGATGAAGAATGACCTGAATGCGTCCCGTGACACATTGACTGTCAAGGATGACGATGGCAGGGAGTTCCTCCTGATGAAGGCGGTCAAGGATGAGGAGACCGGTGAGATGGTTGCCACCGAGGTTATTGAGGCGGCCAAGGTGACTGCCCGTTTCAGGAATGTGGCAGAGCGTCACGGCAAGGTGGACCTGGCTTTCCAGATTATGGTTCCGCCGTCAATGATGGATACGAAGTGGCAGCTGAGGTTCTATCCGGATATGTTCGTGATGGAGGATAGCGTGCGTCTGGATCCGGTTATCATTACCGGTTCCGATTACCGCAAGGCCCAGCTGAGAGGATACCAGCTTTATGACAAGTTCCTGTCCAAGATTGTGCAGGATAGTACGAAATTCATTGACATTGAGCAGCTTGAGATTTTTCTCCAGCGCAATATCCCGCAGCTCTATGCGTTCAAGTCCGACACTTCCTACGTGGACGAGAGCCAGTTCAATTCAGTTTACGGCGTGAACCAGAGGCAGGCCGTGGAGCATTATACCAACAAGGTTGCCCGCAATCTCAATGAGAGGAGGAAGAACAAGAGGGATGCGATGTATGCGAAGTATGTCAGGGTTCCGATTGTCACCGAGGGTATCAGGCTGGATTCTGTCGTTGTCAATACCGATGGCGACTTCGTCTATTACTATGTCCAGACTATCAATACCCGTCCGAAGTTGCGCAAGGTGGATATAAAGCTTAGCGGAGAGATTTTCGAGAGTGACAAGAGGATTTATACTATCCCTGTGACTGAGCCGCTTACGTTCTATATCAGTTCGATTTCGGCCTTTGTGGACAATACTGAGAAGTATCTTACGAAGGTGGTTGAGCGCCGTGCCACGGCCAATACCGAGTGCCGCATTGATTTCGAGGCCGGCAAGTCTGACATCAAGCTGGATTATGCCGACAATGCATACGAAATCAATATGATTTCCAGGACTATAGCGTCCCTGCTGGAGAACAAGGACTTCGACCTGGACTCTATCATCGTGAGGGCTACGGCATCTCCTGAGGGTACTTTCGCATTGAACAATACCCTGGCCCAGAAGCGTTCGGAGGCCGTGTCGAGGTATTTCAGCAAGTATATTGAGTCATACAAGGATTCCCTGAAGCAGGAGGCCGGTTTCGCTATGTCCTTCAATGGGGAGGAACAGAAGATCGAGGCTGCGGAGAAGCCTGTGGACATACGTTTCACCCCTCGTTGTATTCCTGAGAACTGGGATGACCTGGATGCTCTTGTGGAGAATGACGTGGTGATGAATCCTGACCAGAAGAGCGACTATTTCAGCCTCCGTGCGGAGTCCAATCCGGATGTCCGTGAGGCGAAGATGAAAAAC
Organism: Candidatus Cryptobacteroides sp.; assembly: GCA_051870135.1. Lineage (GTDB taxonomy): Bacteria > Bacteroidota > Bacteroidia > Bacteroidales > UBA932 > Cryptobacteroides. The sequence goes on from JBJEBP010000044.1 coordinate 14,740, forward strand.
CAGGCCTACTACAGATATATGAAGGAGACTCTGTATCCAAGGCTCAGGACCGTGAAGTTCAACTGTTATCTCCACAGGAAGGGAATGATCAAGGATACGGGCCACACGACTGTCCTGGACAGTGTCTATAGGCGTGGTGTTCAGGAGCTTAGGGATATGAACTATGCCGAGGCGATGGCTCTCCTGAGTCCGTATGACGATTTCAATACGGCGGTTGCCTACGTGGGAGTTGACCGCAATCTCAATGCGATGCGCATTCTTTCGAAGCTGGAGAAGACTGCCCAGGTGAACTATCTTATGGCTATCCTGTACTCCAGGAGCGGTGATATGGCCAATGCCGTGCAGCATTATGTGACGTCGTGCCGCCAGAATCCTTCCTATCGTTTCCGAGGCAATCTCGACCCTGAGATTTCCGTGCTTATCAAGCAGTATGGCTTGAACAGCGAGGAGAACGACCACATTTTCGATTGATTCCTTTTGGGGCTTCTGTCATTTCGAGCGACGTCCACTCTGTCATTTCGAGCGAAGTTCACTTTGTCATTTCGAGCGAAGTTCACTCTGTCATTTCGAGCGAAGTTCACTCTGTCATTTCGAGCGAAGTCGAGAAATCTAAATGTTAAGAATAGATCTCTCCACTCGCTTCGCTCGGTCGAGATGACAGAATGGAGGCATTTTAGCCAAGCCTATCTTCGTGCAAAATCCCGGCCTGACCTTCCTGCGTCATGCCGGGCTTGACGAATATACCCTACAAGAAATATAATGTCCCTGCCCTATAGCTCAGCAATGATTACAGGGGCGGCATAGGCGCTATTGTCCTGTGCTGTCAAAATTGAGCAGGGCAGTGATAACCCGCAATGATTGAAAGCCGCTGTGAAGCGCTGAGTAAATCCAGCCCGCCGGTCAGGTACAGGACCGGCGGGTTTTTGTTTTCCTTCCATCGTCATCCCCGGCTCTCTCCTCGTCCTCCCTGGCACCACCAATCGTCATCCCCGGCTTGACCGTAAGCCTCCGGTCAGCCACGTCATAGAATCGTGAAGAAGAACCCCGATCTTTGG
>JBJEBP010000045.1:0-3678 GCA_051870135.1 Candidatus Cryptobacteroides sp.
TTATTGACAACGGCCACGGTCAGACCACACCGGGCAAACGCAGTCCGGACGGACGCTTCCTCGAATATCTCTTCAACCGCACAATCGCAAGACAAATAGTCGCTGACCTCACAGACCGGGGCTATGATGCAGAGCTCTTGGTGCTGGAAGATGATGATGTATCTTTGGAAGAGCGTGTAAGGCGTGTAAATACGGTTTGTTTCCTCTTGGGCAAGGCGAATGTTATCTTGGTTAGTATCCATGTCAATGCGGCAGGAAATGGCTCAAAATGGATGAATGCTACCGGATGGAGTGTTTATACATGTAAAGGACGTACAGCCTCTGATAAGCTAGCAGAATGTTTGTGCGAGTCTGCTATCAAGAATTTCCCTGGAAGGCGTATCAGGACGGATATGTCTGACGGTGATATGGACTTGGAGGAGAACTTCTATATTCTCAGGAAATCGCTTTGTCCAGCTGTGCTGACGGAGAACTTTTTTATGGATTCTCATTCTGATCTAGAGTATCTGCAGAGCAAAGCTGGTAAGCAGGCTGTGGTGGATACTCATGTGGAAGGGATTGTCGAATATCTTTTGATCTGAAATCAATACAACTCCGGCCAGAAGACTCCCACCCTCTGACCGGAAAATTTATGTTTAACTGTAATTACTTGAGTTCAACCAGCACCACTCCATTGGAAGTGTCACCATACTTCTTGAACTGATCGACCTTATCATTTTTGAAGACACTCATAGTCTTGATGTCATTAGGTGAGATAGATTCAAGACTATCTACCTTCTTGATGTCGCCATTTGCAGACTTTACCAGATAAAGAGGATCGCTTCCTGGTTTCTTTACTCCTTTGACACTTACCACTTCACCATTAAGATCCTTGATCACTACTAAATCCTGAGGTGCATTCTTGTCCATCACGATATCCCCAAGATTCGCCTTGTCCACCTGAACAGTCTTTGTAGGATAATCAACCATAGCAAAAGTAAGGAAAGCTGCTCCAGCAGGAAGATTTATATTAAAGGTACCATCAAGACCAGTAACAACTCCTAACTTGGTCTTAGGCACCATGACTGCTACTCCTACCATAGGCTTGCCTTCAACATCCACCACGCGTCCTGAAATTTCTCTTCCGGACTGAGTTGTAATGACTACAACCGACTCTACGCCCTTAACGATATTCATATTTTTGATAGCATCGCTTGGCAGTTCATCAGCTGCAGCCTTGCTTGATACAACTCCATCAATGATATAAAGCGTCTTGTCACTGCTGTTCTGTGCAAATGCAAAACTGCTGGCCAAAGCCATTGAAATAATAAGAATCAACTTTTTCATAACAATGTTTCTTTAATGTTTGACAATGATGAAACCGGTTTTCCGACAGCAAATATAGAGACATAAAACCGTATTCTATGTTAACTCAATGTTAATTAATGTTAATTAATGTTAACTAATGTTAACTCGACCCACAATGCGGATTTTATTGCTACTTTTGCATCAAAACCTATAAAGATGTCACGCAGATTCTTCAGAAACATATCGATTCTTGCAGTAATCTCGCTGCTTACTCTGGCGGCAGTGCAATCCGTATGGGTATATCGTATGTATGATGATTCAGTGACTGATTTCAAGCGCAGGGTAGAATCTGCCATATATAAAAGTATATATAAAGCGTTCCGCATGGATGCGATACCTGGTTTAGCAGATGCAAATTATATCAAGATAAACCTTGACGACTTCTCCCTCTATTTCGAGCCGAACCTTATGGAACTTGATGCATTGCAACCATATTATGCGGAAGTCCATTTCCACGATGGCGACGTCTCGCGAGTCATGATGACAAGAGGAGCGAGACCGACCATCAACAATCCTATGACCACAGTCGTCCCAATCGATGATGACGGACAATATTCGCTGCTTGTTTCCATAGAAATGCCTTTCAAGGTGTTCCTAAGCAGGATGTGGGGACTGATCGTATCATCGATTGCCATAGTTCTACTTCTGGCCGGAGTGCTTCTATATCTTGTCAGAACAATGTTCCGCCAGAAGACCCTTGAGGAAATGAGACGTGATTTCACCCACAACATTACACACGAACTGAAGACCCCTATATCCGTTGCTGTGACTGCGACAGATGCATTGAGGAACTTCTCTGCTGATGCAGATCCCGACAGGAGAAGCCGCTACCTCGAGATTGTAGAAACCCAACTTACCCAACTATCTACAATGGTCGAGCACATTCTTTCCGTATCAGTCGAAGGTCGTGAATACAAATACAATCCTACAGTGGTGTATCTGAGCGACGTCATCAGCCAGCTCACTCAAGGAGCAGGAATGAACAACGGAAAGAAACAGGCATTCAATATAGCTTGTGCCGAGGATATAAAGATCATGGCAGATGAATTCCACATCAAGAATCTCCTTGCCACTGTCATTGATAATGCCGTCAAATATTCTACAGATCCTATCGTGGATATCAGAGTATCTGATGAGTCTGGAAACGTGACCATTGAGATTGAAGACAACGGCTGCGGAATAGCAAAGGAACATCTGTCACACGTATTTGAGAAGTTCTATAGAGTCCCGACAGGTGATATACACACAGTCAGAGGCTACGGACTTGGCTTATACTATGCAAAACAGGTAGCAGAACTGCATAAAGGCACAATATCAATGAATAGCCGTGTCGGTAAGGGCACAACGGTAACAATCAAACTGCCGAGGAATGAGCAATAATATTAAGATACTTATCGTCGAGGACGAGCAGATGCTTGCCGAGATTCTTTCTGATACTTTGTCGGATAGAAACTTTGATGTGCATCTTGCATATGACGGAGTACAAGCACTGGAGTCTGTCAAAAGGGAGTCATTTGACGTCATTGTCAGCGACATAATGATGCCGAATCTTGACGGCTACTCTTTGGCAAAGAAGCTCAGGGCAGAAGGATATAATACGCCAATACTGTTCCTTACGGCACGTTCAGCGACAGAAGATGTGGTCAAAGGATTCGAGACCGGAGGCAATGACTTTCTGAAGAAACCGTTTGCCATCGATGAACTCATAGTCCGGGTCAGAGCCCTTGCAGGAAGACTCCAGTCGCAGGAATCTGCGGAAACAGTCTATATTATCGGCAGATATGAATTTATCCCGGCAAGCAAGATTCTGAGAATAGACAATTGCGAAACTATCCTCCCTGCAAGAGAATCTGAAGTACTGCTCCGACTTTGCCGTGATGCCGGCAAGACAGTAAATACGTCAGCCCTCCTGAAGGAACTTTGGGGCGACGACAACTACTTCAATCTCCGCAGCCTCAATGTCTATATCACCCGCCTGCGAAATCACTTCAAGGGTGATCCGACCGTCGAGATCGAAAGCGTCAGGGGTATAGGCTATAAACTGAAATATTAAGCGGCACTTGCCCTTGTCGTCTTTCTCTGAAAGCCAACAAAGGCAACCTTTCAATACCCACCGCACGGGCGAGAATATGAGGACTGCAAGCAGATCCTCAAACTCTCGCTGAAGCCAACGCACAAAAAAACGCCCGGCAAGACTTCAGCCAGCATAGCTGTCAGAAGACTTGCCCTAATGGGCCTAAGGAATCGGCCTGGAGACTTAAGCCTGATCGTTGTTCATAACTGAAAATCCCGGCCTCGTTGTAACCACGTGACCGGGATTGCTGTTCTGCG
>JBJEBP010000046.1:0-3671 GCA_051870135.1 Candidatus Cryptobacteroides sp.
ACCGCGTTCGCTTCGAGTCGTCGTTTGACAATGTTGCCGACATTACCCTCGAGAGCCCTGCCCAGATATCCGAAGTCCTTGACAGGAAGAACCATCTGATCCGAAAATCCACCAATCTCTCCAGGCAGTCGCACGTCATCGCGGCCAATGTGGATATGGCATTCGCCGTGGTATCATTGTATTTTCCGGAGATAAAACTGCCGTTCCTCGACAGGATGCTCGTCACCTGCGAAGTATATGGAATCCCTGTCACGATAGTCCTTAATAAGGTGGACCTTTACAGGGAGGAGGCTCCGGAGGCGGTAGCGGACTTCATTGACATTTACACCAATGCGGGTTACAAGGTGGTCTGCACTTCGGCCCGCACAGGGGAGGGGATTGCTGAACTGCAGAAACTTACAGATGGCAATGTCTGCCTTTTCTCAGGGGAGTCCGGAGTCGGGAAATCTTCACTTATCAAGGCTCTCGACCCGTCCCTCGACCCGAAAATAGGCCGCATTTCGGACGTCCATCTCCAGGGCAAGCATACTACATCATTGTACGAAATGTACAGGCTTCAGTCAGGCGGCTGGGTCATTGACACTCCGGGACTCAGGGGCTTCGGACTTGTCAATCTGGAGAAGGAGGAAATCTCCCGTTATTTCCCGGAAATGCTGAAAATCGCGGAAAACTGCCGTTTCACCCCTTGTACGCATACCCACGAGCCGGGTTGCGCCGTCAAGGAGGCCGTGGAGAATGGCATAATCAGTCCGGAGCGCTATTCCTCCTATCTCGGGATGATAGAGGAGGACAGGAAATTCAGGTAGCCGATGTCTCCGTTCAACAAGGAAATACTCCGTCTCGCCGTGCCAAGCATTCTGGCCAGCATCACCGTGCCGATAGTCGGGATGGTGGACCTTGCCGTGGCCGGGCATCTCGACGGCAATGCGGCTGTGCTCATTGGCGGAGTCTCCATCGGGACCCTGCTCTTCGACCTGCTCTACTGGAATTTCAGCTTCCTTCGCACCGGTACCGGCGGACTGACTGCCCAGGCCTATGGTCGGGGAGATATGAAATCTGCCGCGGACGCCCTCTTCCGTTCTTCAGGTATGGCATTGGCCGTGGCGGCAATCTGCATCCTGGTCCAATGGGTATTCGTGGATTTCGCATTCCTGTTCGTGAAATGTTCCCCGGAGGTCAGGGAACTGGCGGAGAGATATTTCCATATAAGAATCTGGGCTGCGCCGGCAACATTGTCCCTGATGGCCCTGAAAGGCTGGTTCATAGGGATGCAGGACAGCGTGAACCCGATGATTGTGGATTTCATTGTCAATCTCGGCAATGTCCTCGTCAGCATTGTCCTGGCCATGGGATTCTCGCTCGGGGACTTCAGGTTCCGGGGCATCGGCTTCGACGGCATTGCGACTGGAACCCTCATTGCCCAGTATTCGGGTCTGTTCTATGCTGTGACGGTCATTCTTCTGCGCTACCGCAATGTCTTCACGGGCTACTCTTTCCGCGGTGTGTCGAGACTTTTCACCGACAATGGAATGAAGTCCTATTTCCGCCTCAATGCAGACCTCTTCGTCCGCTCGCTCTGCATAATGGCAATATATGCCGGCATTACCGTAATCTCCGCCCGCTACGGGGATATGATGCTGGCTGTCAGCTCGATACTTGTGCAGATGATGATGCTTTTCTCCTATTTCACAGACGGTTTCGCATACGCCGGGGAAGCATTGACGGGAAAGTTCATCGGAATGGGAAGCAGGGACGGAGTCGTGAGGACGGTGCGCCACGTCTTTGCCTGGAGCATGGGCGTCGCGGTGCTTTTCGTATTCATCTATGCACTTCTCGGAGTACCGATTCTCAGACTTCTTACCTCTGATGCCGATGTCGTGGCAGCCTCTGCGGAGTTCATCCCGTGGCTGGTACCGATGCCGGTAATCGGTTGTGCTGCATTCACTTGGGACGGGATTTACATTGGCGCAACCTCATCCGGCCCTATCCGGGATTGCACCATCTGGGCCGTTGTGGCATTCTTCATTCTATGGTTTGCAGGGGAGTGGATATTTGCTCCGTCCCCGGAGTCTTCACCTGCATTGGCTGTTCACATCCTGATGGCGGCTTATATGGTCCACGTCGTGGTCAGGCTCGTCTATCTGACTGTCCTGTACCGGAAAAGCATTCTCACCAAGCCATTCTCTGCCTGAAACATCCGCCGGCCATCGAAATCCCGCCCAGACTATGGCATTGTCAGATAAACTGTTTAAATTTGCATCCGCAAACGTTCGGGTCAATGTTCCCGCGCAGGAAAGCAACAATAGATGAGTCTATACAAATATTTCAGAATCAGCAAGCCTTCTGCCGACAGGGTGCCGGAGGAAAGAGTCGATGCCGAGTACAGGAGGCTGAGGCGCAGGACGTTCTGGGGAGCCTCCGTTGTGTACAGCCTCTATTATGTCTGCAGGATGACATTGAGTGTCGTGAAGCAGCCACTCATTGACGGGGGAGTGCTCACCGCCGGGGATTTGGGACTCATCGGCTCGGCTTTGCTGCTCGTCTATGCCTTCGGAAAGTTTGTCAACGGCTTCATTGCGGATTATTGCAATATCAGGCGGTTTATGGCCGTGGGACTCTTCGTCTCTGCCGTGGTCAATCTCATTATGGGGCTTCTTGGCTTCCTCGGAAGGGGTTTCGCCATTCCCGGAATCGTGGTAATGGTCGCTTTCTTCATTCTCTGGGGAGCAAACGGCTGGGTACAGTCAATGGGTGCGCCTCCCGGCATCATCAATCTTTCCCGCTGGTTCCCATTGTCCAAAAGGGGGACATATTACAGCATTTTCAGTGCGACACCTTATATAGGAAAATTCCTCACATTCATATTGACAGGTGTCATTGTGGGTGCCCTGGGCTGGGAATGGGGCTTCATCTTCGCTGCTGCTGCCGGTTTCGCAGGCACGGCCATAGCCCTCGCATTCATCTCGGACACGCCTGAGAGCAAGGGCCTTCCGTCAGTCCAGCAACTTTCCGGTGAGAAGCCTGTCAAGGCCGACTCAATGCCTACGAGGGAACTTCAGAAGATTGTCCTGAGGCATCCGGGCATCTGGATCATTGCCCTGTCAAGCGCATTCGTATATATTACCCAATATGCCATAAGCGGCTGGGGAGTGCTTTTTCTCCAGAAGGCCAAGGATTTCTCGCTCCAGGGAGCGACACAGATTATCGCATTCTCGGAGGCGTTCGGGGTGGCAGGAACCATCTTTGCCGGCTGGCTTTCCGACATTGTCTTCAGGGGTGACAGGGTGAAGCCGGTCCTGATTTCCGGCATTGTCTGCTGTGCATCCCTGCTGCTATTTCTTTTCACCGGGGGAGGATATCTGGCAAATATTCTCTATGTTTCGGTTTTCAGCCTTTTCATAGGAGTACTGTACTGCATCGTGGCCGGGCTGATGGCCGTGGATATCGTGCCGAGAAAGGCCACAGGGGCAGCCCTGGGCATAGTCGGTATCTCAAGCTACGTAGCCGCAGCCATCCAGGATGTAGTGACCGGCTACCTGATCGAGGGCGGAGCGGACGCGGCCTACGATTTCACCGCCGCCGCCATTTTCTGGACCGCCGCCTGCATCCTCTCCTTCGTCCTCCCGGTACTCAACTGGAGGTCAATGAAGAAGAAGGTCGTCGAAGCTTGA
>JBJEBP010000047.1:0-3664 GCA_051870135.1 Candidatus Cryptobacteroides sp.
TGAAGGCATCCCAGAAAGAGTTCGCCAAGAAGCTCGCTTCTTACGCTGACTGCTGGGTTATGGACGCATTCGGTACAGCACACCGCAAGCACGCTTCCACCGCTGTAATCGCCGACTATTTTGCACCGGAGGACCGTATGCTCGGTCTCCTCATGCAGAAGGAAGTCCAGGCCGTGAACAATGTCCTCAGCGATATCAAGAGGCCTTTCATCGCCATCATGGGCGGTTCCAAGGTTTCTTCCAAGATCGGTATCATAGAGAACCTCCTCGGCAAGGTTGACAAGCTCATCCTCTGCGGCGGTATGACATATACATTCTCCAAGGCTCACGGCGGAGAGATCGGTGAGTCTATCGTTGAAATGGACAAACTCGATGTTGCTCTCGGTGTTGAGGCCAAGGCAAAGGAGAACGGAGTTGAACTCTATCTTGCTCCTGACGCTGTTACAACAAACGGTCTTGACTTCGCAACAATGTCGCTCAAGCCGGGCGCCGGTGTCCAGGTTGCTCCTGCCAATGCTATCCCTGCCGGTTTTGAAGGCGTTGACGCCGGTCCTGAGGCCCAGAAGATTTTTGCCAATGCCATCAAGGGCTGCAAGACTATCCTCTGGAACGGTCCTGCCGGCGTATTCGAGTGCGATGAGTTCTGCGCAGGCTCAAGGGCTATCGGAGAGGCTATCGCAGAGGCTACTGCAGAGGGCGCATTCTCCCTCATCGGTGGCGGTGACTCAGTTGCCTGCTGCACCAAGTTCGGTCTCACTGACAAGGTATCCTACATCTCAACAGGTGGCGGAGCCCTTCTCGAGGCCATCGAGGGCAAGGTTCTCCCGGGCGTTGCCGCTGTAGGAGAATAAGAAATATCCAAATAACTAATCGGGGCTGGCTGAAAAGGTGCTTTTTGGCCAGCCTTGTTTGTGTGGTGCGGGGCAAATGATTTTTTGCCGTTTGCCCGATTAACGCTATATTAGCGGATTATTATAAGATTATTGAAGATGCTTGACCTCCTTTTTGTACATTGGAATGTAAATCCGGTGATGATCAATCTCGGATTCATAAGCCTGCGCTGGTACTCGGTGCTGTTCGTATCCGGCTTTATCCTCGGCTGGTTCATATTCAGATGGTTTTTCAGAAGAGAGGGCGTGAAGGAGGAACTTCTGGACTCGCTTCTCTATACATTGCTCATCGGAACCATCGTGGGCGCACGTCTCGGGCATTGCATATTCTACCAGCCCGACTATTATTTCGGCAGCTGGCATGGCTTCCTTGAGATATTCATGCCTTGGAAGGGCGGTCTGGCAAGCCACGGAGGCACCATTGTGCTTTTCTTCGCAATGCTTTGGTATGCACATCATTACGGCAAGGAGAACCATTTCGACTTCGTCTGGCTTCTGGACCATCTCTGCATTGCGGTGGCGTTTGCCGCCACATTCATCAGGCTCGGCAACCTGATGAACTCCGAGATTTACGGGGACGTGACATCATTGCCTTGGGGCTTCATCTTCGACCTTAGAGGGGAGACTGAGCCTAAGCATCCGACCCAGCTCTATGAGGCACTGACCTATTTCCTTCTTGGAATCGGCCTCGTCCTGCTTTACAAATACGGCCTCAAGAAGGTGTACAGGGGGACCTTCATCGGCATTTTCTTCATCGTCTGCTTCGGGTCAAGGTTCCTGATAGAGTTCATCAAGGAACCTCAGGTGGCATTCGAGAACGATATGGTTCTCAATATGGGCCAGCTTCTCAGCATACCGTTCATCCTGCTTGGAATAGGCTTCCTGGTTTACGCCTTTGTCCGCAAGCAGCCGGCCCAGGTGGTGATACCGGAGGAGGCACCGCGCCAGAAGAAGGAAGCTACCCACTACGCCAAGTCATTGTCATAGAGTCTCTTATGAAACAGATAATAATGGAGGGAGAGGATCTTGAGCAGTACCTCAATGATCCCGAAATAACTGTGCGTATCGGCAAAGTCACGGATTTTCTCGAGGCCAATGGCATTGACTATGAACTTTACCGCCATCCGCCTCTCCCGACGATTGAAATTGCCCTTGAATATTGGAAAAGCCTGTCCGCAGTGCATTGCAAGAATCTTTTTATGCGCAATCACAAGGGCAACAGGCATTATCTTATTTCTTTCGAATGCCATAAAAACCTTGATATCCACACTCTTGAGCACAAGCTCAGGCAGGGTAAACTGTCCTTTGCCTCGGAGGAGAGGATGGTGCGCTGCCTCGGGGTGCATCCGGGCTCGGTGACCCCTTTCGGCCTGATTGAGGATATGGGGCTGGCAGTCCCGGCTCCGGAGTCCACGCCGGAGAGCCCTTCATTCCTGGAAGTGCGACAAGATGTCAGTGCCAAGGAACTGTTCCCGAATGGCCACAGGGTCAAGTTTTTCATTGACGAGGACCTGAAAATGGCCGAAAGAGTCAGCTTTCATCCTTGTGACAATACTGCGAGTGTCATAGTGTCACACGAAGGCTTCTTGAAATTCCTCAGTTTGTGGGCTGGGGAATACGAATGGATCGGGATTTCCTGAGCATATTGTTCTCTAAAATTGTTTTAGGGGTAAAAAAGACCAGAATACGAATAGATATGGTCAAATTTTACCCTGATGTGGTATGCTTGTTGCGGTACGGCCCGCCGTGTCCGGCTCTGACGTGAGTCACTGCTGGACGATTGTTTGAAATTATATAGTGGTTAAATTTTGATAAGTATGAAGATTAGACTCCCGAGGATTCTGCTCATGGCAGGCTCGGCATTGATGTCCATCGGCGCATTCGCCCAGGAAACGGACACGACACAGACCGCGACGGTCATTACATTGGATGACGCATTGAAAATAGCATTGAGTGAAAATGCAGCAGTACGCGTCGCAGACAAGGAAATCGAAAGGACAGGCTATGCCAGGAAAGGCACATACGCTTCTCTCTTCCCTCAAATCGATCTTACCGGCTCATTCCAGAGAACTATCAAGAAACAGGTGATGTACATGGATATGGACATGAGCAGCATTATGGGCGGTGGTGAAGGAACCGGCGAAGGTGACGGTACCTCGGATGGAACAGGCGAAGGGACCGGCAGCGGTGAGGAAGCACCGTCATTCGGTGGCGGCGGAATCGAGGTCGGCCGCTGGAATTCATATTCCGGAGGTGTGACAGCCGCAATGCCTATAATCAACGCCCAGCTTTGGAAGAGCATCAAGCTCTCAGGCAAGGATGTGGAGCTCGCGGTCGAGAAGGCCCGTTCCTCAAGGCTGGATATGGTGACCCAGGTGAAGCAGGCCTACTATGCCGTTCTTCTTGCCAAGGAGGCCCTGAACGTGTACAAGGACGTGTATGACAATGCCGTGAGGAATTTCGAGCAGACTCGCCTCCGCTACAATGCCCAGAAGGCCTCGGAACTCGACTACACCCGTGCCAAGTCCACGGTTGCCAGTGCGATTCCTAATGTTTACAATGCTGAAAGCTCTGTAATTCTCGCCCTGTGGCAGCTCAAGGCCGTGATGGGAGTGGATTTGGACCAGAATATTGACGTGGCCGGAACAATCGGTGACTATGCCGCAGAAATGACCTACGACCAGTCGCTTAATGAGGATATCTCCCTTGAATACAATACGACAATGCGCCAGCTCGCCATCCAGGCCGAGCAGCTTGCGATGAATATCAAGATC
>JBJEBP010000048.1:0-15699 GCA_051870135.1 Candidatus Cryptobacteroides sp.
TTGGTCATCAGTGCGATTCCTCCGCTGGCTGTACTTGAGAAGAACTTTGTCTCTCTCTGAACCAGCTGGCTTGCGGTAAACACTGCCTCCATTGTGAAGCCGTCGGCAAGGGCGGTGTTCAGGTCGCTGTCGATAGGGAAGCCGTAAGCCGAGTCTGTGGTGTAGGCCTTGCCGTTGTTCACCCTCGTGAAGTCAGGAGTCCAACCGTAAGGGGAGGTCTCAAGGTTGAGATAAGAACCGGCCCATGTGGTCACGTCCCTGCCGACTGCTGAAACATCAACTGCCGTACCGTCAGCAAGATATAGTGCATCGAAGAGGTCGGCTACAGGGCAGCCCGCAGGCAATGCGTTCTGTACGAATGTGAGAGTCTTGGTGTCGGCGCCGAGCTGGTATGTAACCTTTGCGGTCCTCTGGGCACCGGTTGTATTGGCTTTCACTACAATGTTGATGACAGGAGTGCCCTCAACCAATGTTGCAGTGAGCCAATCGCAGTCGTAAGCGACATTGGATGCGCCCTCATCGCAGTTCACGCCAAAGCTGTGTGCCCTTCCTGAGAACGTTGCTCCGACAGATGCGTTTCCTTCCTGTCCTACAGCCACGGTCTTGATGATGCGGGCCTGTCTGTCCTGGAATGTAATTACGGCAGCACGTGCTTCAGGGGAAGGATTGGCTGCTACGGAGAATTCAATGTTTTCTGTGCGGAGAGCCTTGGTTTCCACCCTGGTAATCCAGGTAGCCTCCTCAGGGATAACTACATCGTAGTCAAGGTTGGTGACAATTGTAGCGGTGAATGACCCGCCTGCCGCAGGGATTGCTGAAGCCTCTGCAACCACCTCGATGCTGCCTTCCTCGAAGCAGAGCATCTTCACTGAACTGTTGCCCTTGTTGTTGTCTGCGAAGATGATCACATTGCCGGCAACGACAGGGTCAGGGACAGCAACACTCAGGTTTCCGGCTCCGGCCTCTCCTGCCTCGATTACGGCATTGTAGCCGTTGTTGCCCATACATCCGACGGTTGTGCCTTCAACATAGCCTGTAATGGTATAAGGAATCTTTACTGTCTCCCCAGCGAATACGGCAACGTCGTCCGTGGAGATGGAGAGGGCGAAAGTCTTGGCCTTCGGCAATACAATGCTGCCGCCCTCGGTCAGGGTGAGAGTGACGGTGTCATCGTCCTCGGATACGCCCGAGAATGTGCAGGATGTTGTCACGGTCTCTGTCGCGAGGCCGAGCCTTGTCCAGCTTTGTCCGTCATCGTAGGACACTTCCCAATATCCTTCATTGACGCGAACTTTCGGGGTGATGCCGTCTTTTCCGGCAGGTACATTGTTCCCGGACCCGTCCTTGAGGAGTTCTCCGTCAACAGTCCAATAGTACTGTCCATCAATCAGTTGCACGCTTATGACAGGGGTATGTCCGTCTGCGCCGTCCTTGCCGTCGGCCCCATCCTTGCCGGCGGTACCGTCAACACCGTCCTTGCCATTGTAAATGGTGATGCTTCCGGTCTGTGAGAAATTTATAGTATATCCGGAACCGTCCGCCAATTTCTCCACGGAAGTGACGAAGTCACAGCTCTGGAGGGCTCTTACTGCCGTCTGGAGGGCGGTAATGTCAGAATTCATCTTCTGGACGGTCTGTTCGAGGGCTGCTACCCTTGAATCCAGATTGTCAATCCGGCTGGTCAGTGCTGAATCGTCATACTCGCTGCAGGCCAGGGTCAATGCCATTGTGGCCGCAAGACAAAGAAAGCTCACTTGTTTCATAATACTATTGTTTGGTTGTTTTCTTTATATAACAGTTGAGCTGCGCCTGCCCGACACAGTATTTGAATTTTTTTGTGATTTTGGGAAATCTTACCTGCAGACCCGCTGGAACAATCCGGCCATGGCCCTGGTGAGATTCCTGCGGGAATAACGGGCAATGGCATCCGCATTGTCCTGACGCAGAGGATTTTCACTGGAGAAATCACGCCAGCAGTGGCCGATGTAGGTTCGGACTGACTCCTCGTCATCCCAATTGAAGACAACTCCTGCCTGGGTCTCGTTTATTATGCGGGCCATTGCTCCGTCTGTCTGTCCAATGCCCAGGACCGGGACCATTGAAGCCAGATATTCGAAGAGCTTGCCCGGCAGGGTGGCACGGTATTCCGGTTCCTTGCGGAGAGGAAGAATCAGGAGAGAGGCACTCTTCTGCTCGCGGACGGCATTGTTATGGCTCTGGTAGCCAAGGTCAATGAGATTGTCACCCAGACCGGCAGCCCGGATGGAGGCAATGATTTCAGGGTCGGTCTTGCCGGCCAGGCGGATTCTCAGCATCTTGCGGAACTCCGGATCAGCAGCGCATTTTTCAGCCAGCACCTTCCAGATTACCTCAGGATTGCCGTCTGCGGCGAAAAGACCGGTGTGGGTGACATTGAAATAACCGTCCGGCTCCACCACCTGGTCGAAATCATCCTCGTCGAACCCATTGGTAATCAACTCCACGGGAGTGTCCGTCATTGCCTTGAACTCGTCCTGGACAAGAGGGGAGACCGCCACTACTACATTGGCATTGTCAAGCACCTTCTTCTCGAGACGATGATGCTTGCGTTCCGCCCAGGCGGACAGACATAAATGCTTGAAATAGAACATCTTGGTCCACGGGTCCCGGAAATCCGCAACCCACGGGATTCCTGTGGCGGCGGCCACCTTCATCGCAATAAGATGCATGGAATGCGGCGGGCCTGTGCTCACGATAATGTCCACTGGATGCTCCTTCAGGTATTTCTTCAGGAAGCGTACCGACGGACCCACCCAGGTCACCCTCGGGTCCGGGATGAAAAGATTGCCCCTCAGGGCCAGCATCATTTTCTGCTTGAAGGTCTTCTCCCGGTTGTTTATCGGATTCACCTCCTTCACGCTGCTGTCCTTCCGGCCCATCAGACGGCGGTAGAGGGAATAGAATTCGACAATAGGTCTCTTTATCACCACGGCCTCCGGCGGAATGTAACCCTCAAGAGTTCTGTCCACGGAAGTCATCTCCGGGTTCTCGGGGGTGTAGATGACAGGTTGCCAGCCGTATTGAGGCAGGTATTTCGAGAATTTCACCCACCTCTGAACACCGGAGCCTCCTGTCGGGGGCCAGTAATATGTGATGACCAGAACTTTTTTCATATCAATGTCCCAAAAGTAACAATAAAAATTGTAAATTTGTCAGGATGCGGAGGAATATTTCCCGCAGACCTCATTGCTATGGCGAAAAAACAAGCGGAGGACACCCCTCTACTGAAACAATATTTTTCCGTGAAGGCCCAGAACCCGGAGGCCATACTTCTCTACAGGGTCGGGGACTTCTACGAGACCTATTCCGATGATGCCGTGCTGGCCAGCAAGGTCCTCGGCATCGTTCTCACCAAGCGTTCCAACGGGGACAAGGGCCACGTGGCAATGGCCGGCTTCCCGCACCACGCCATCGAACTCTATCTCACCAAGCTCATCAGGGCAGGTTACAAGGTGGCCGTCTGCGACCAGCTCGAGGACCCGAAACTCACCAAGACATTGGTAAAGAGGGGAGTGACCGAACTCGTCACCCCGGGTCTGGCATTCGGGGAGCAGATGCTGGAGCAGAAGGAGCACAACTACCTCGCCGGCCTGACATTCTCCAAGAACGAATGCGGGGCTGCCTTTCTGGATGCCTCCACGGGTACATTCGAGGTGGCGCAGGGCAGCCCGGAATTCATTGGCACATTGATTTCATCCCTTTCGCCGAAGGAACTCGTGGTCGAGCGCGGCGAGGAAAAACGGGTCAGGGAACTCTTCGGGGACAGGGCCTACATCTCCACCATTGATGAATGGGCCTTCGTCCATGACTCTGCAGTGGAGAGGCTCAAGAAGCAGCTCAGGGTGGACTCCCTCAAGGGCTATGGCATTGAGCGTCACCCGCTTGGCATCTGCGCTGCCGGGGCACTGGTCGTTTATCTCGAGCAGACCCATCATGCCGGGCTGGCCAATATCTGCTCCATCTCCAGGATTGACGGGGGCAGTTTCGTCTGGATGGACCGCTTCACGGTGCGCAATCTCGAAGTGTTCAGCGCATCGGCCGGCGGAGAGGGCGTCTCGCTGGTGGATGTCATAGACAAATGCTCCTCGCCGATGGGTTCCAGGCTCCTCAGGACCTGGCTCGCAATGCCGTCATTGGACATTGACGAAATCCGTTCCCGCCACGAAATAGTCGAGGACCTGACCGGCGACAGGGAAAGGCTGGACAACCTCCAGATGCGTCTGGGCGACATCGGTGACCTGGACCGCATACTTTCCAGGGCCGCGACCGGGAAGATACTTCCGCGGGAAATTCTCCAGCTTGGCCGCGGACTTGCCCAGATAGGCCCGATAAGGGAGATAACTCTCGGTTCAGGTCAATGCTGCAATGCCCTCAGGACCCTTGTGGAAGGTATCGGGGACTGCTCTGCACTGCTGGATGACATCCGCAGGACAATCAGCCCGGAGGCCGCCTCTGCCCTTGGCAAGGGTGATGTCATCGCCCACGGAGTGGATGCCGAGCTGGACCGCCTCAGGGAAATTTCGAGGGGAGGGAAGCAGTATCTCATTGAAATGCAGCAGCGCGAGACCGAGCGCACCGGAATCCCGTCCCTCAAAATCAGTTACAACAATGTCTTCGGCTACTACATAGAGGTCCGCAATACCCACAAGGAGAAAGTCCCTGGGGACTGGATCCGCAAGCAGACCTTGGTCAATGCTGAAAGATATATCACTCAGGAACTTAAGGAGTACGAGGAGCAGATTCTCTCTGCGGAGGACAAGATTTACGCCCTCGAGACCTCCATCTACAATGCCCTCATAACCCGCCTCCAGTCATTCATCCGCACCATTCAGGTCAATGCCCTGGTGCTGGCCCGCATTGACGTTCTGGCAGGCTTCGCGCAGCAGGCATTGGAGAGGCATTATTGCCGGCCGGAGATAGACAGGAGCCATTCCCTCAGCATCAAGGCGGGGCGTCACCCTGTCATTGAGACATTGATGAAACCCGGCGAGGAATATGTGCCGAACGACATTTACCTTGACAAGGACAGCCAGCAGATTATCGTCCTGACTGGTCCGAACATGTCCGGAAAATCCGCGCTTCTCCGCCAGACGGCCCTCATTGTCCTGATGGCCCAGATTGGCTCTTTCGTGCCGGCGGACCAGGTCAAGTTCGGCTTCTTCGACAAGCTTTTCACCCGCGTGGGCGCCTCCGACAATATCTCCAGGGGCGAGTCCACGTTCATGGTGGAAATGCTCGAGACATCAATGATTCTGCACAATCTTTCCGGGCGCTCCCTGGTCCTTCTCGACGAAATCGGCCGCGGAACATCCACATACGACGGAATGTCCATTGCCCGGGCCATCGTGGAGTATATCCACGAGTACGGCAAGGGGGCGATGACCCTTTTCGCCACCCATTATCACGAACTCAATGACCTGGAGGGCATATATTCGCGAGTGAAGAACTTCCACGTGGCTGTCAAGGAGGTTGGCCGGGAGGTGATTTTCCTACGCAAACTCAAGGAGGGAGGCACCGCCCACAGTTTCGGTATCCACGTGGCCCGTATGGCCGGGATGCCGAAGGAGGTCATCAAGTCGGCCGAGGATACACTTGCCGCATTGGAGTCCTCCGCCCCGGGTACCATTGCCAAGCCGGAAGGCTCTGCATGCGGGAAGATTGTCAAGCCTTACAACATCAAGGAGGGCACGGTGGAGAGCGACGGGTCGATTCAGCTTTCATTGTTCCAACTCGACGACCCTACATTGTCCTCCATCAGGGACAGGCTCAATGCGGTGGATATCAACAATATGACTCCGCTACAGGCCTTCGACCTGCTGCGGGATATGAAGAAGGAACTGGGAATTTAATAAACCATAACAATATGACATTCAAATCAATAGCAATTTCTCTCGCAGTTCTGGCAGCAGCTGGGACCACTGTTTCCGCAGCCGATGTAAGCTATCAGGTTGCGTCTCCGGATGGAAGCCTCAAGGCCACCGTGGTGGTCGGGGAAGGCATAAGGTATTCAGTGAGCAAGGCAGGAGACGAGATTATCGCTCCTTCCGCAATCTCGATGAAACTCTCCGGCGACATTGTCTTCGGCCTCAATGACAAGGTCCGCAAAGTAGTCCGCCGCACTGTGGACCAGAACATTCCGACAGTGGTGTACAAGCGTGCCGAGGTGCGTGACAACTACAACGAGATGGAGCTCGTCTTCAAGGAGTTCTCCCTGATTTTCAGGGCTTACAATGAGGGCGTGGCCTACCGTTTCCGCAATGCTCTCAAGACTGATTCTTACGTCATGTCGGAGCAGGCCGAGTTTGTGATGGCCGATGATTATCAGGCATTTGTGCCATACGTAAAGAAGAATGAGGGCAATTTCGAGGCCCAGTTCTTCAATTCATTCGAGAATACTTACGAGGTTATTCCGGTGTCTTCCTGGAACAAGGGCAGGATGGCCTTCCTTCCGGTGGCCCTGTCCGCTGGCAACGGCCGCAAGGTGCTGGTGATGGAGTCCGACCTGCTGGGCTATCCGGGAATGTATCTCTACAACGGGGATGCTTCCACGAGGCTGACAGCCCGTTTTGCGGCATATCCGCGCGAGACCGTGCAGGGCGGCCACAACAATCTCCAGATGCTTGTCAGGTCACGTGAGGACTACATTGCCACAGCCGAGGCCGGGAAATCATTCCCTTGGCGTATCGTGATGGTGGTGGACAATGACATTGACCTGGCTGTCAATGATATGGTATGGAAGCTGGCGACTCCGGACGACGGCTCCGACTACAGCTGGGTGCGTCCCGGCAAGGTGGCCTGGGACTGGTGGAATGACTGGAATCTCTACGGCGTGGATTTCAAGACCGGCGTGAACAATGACACATACAAATACTACATTGACTTCGCCGCCGCCCAGGGCATTGAGTACGTGATTCTCGACGAGGGCTGGGCCGTGAACCTCCAGGCCGACCTTATGCAGGTAGTGCCGGAGATTGATCTTGCAATGCTTTCCAAGTATGCCGAGGAACGTGGTGTTGGCCTTATTTTATGGGCTGGTTATCAGGCATTTGCAAAGGATATTGAGAATGTCTGCCGTCATTATTCCGAGATGGGCTTCAAGGGCTTCAAGGTGGATTTCCTCGACAGGGACGACCAGCAGATGGTGGATTTCTGTGAAGAGGCTGCCAGGACGGCCGCGAAGTACGGGATGATGCTTGATTTCCACGGTGCTTTCAAGCCGGCAGGTCTTACCAGGACTTATCCTAACGTGGTCAATTTCGAGGGTGTCCACGGTCTTGAGCAGATGAAGTGGAGCAAGGCAGACCAGGTGACCTACGATGTGACCGTGCCATATATCAGGATGGCCGCCGGACCAATGGATTATACCCAGGGGGCGATGCGCAATGCCACCAAGGGCAACTTCACCCCTGTTTACAATGAGCCTATGAGCCAGGGAACACGTTGCCGCCAACTGGCCGAGTACGTGATTTTCGAGTCTCCTCTGAATATGCTCTGCGACTCTCCGTCCAACTACCTGGCCGAGCCTCTCTGCACCCGTTTCATTGCAGAGTTCCCTGTAGTCTGGGATGAGTCTGTGGGCCTGAACGGTGAGATTGGCAAGTACATTTCCATTGCCCGCCGCAGCGGAGATACCTGGTATGTTGGTTCCCTGACCGGTTGGGATGCCCGCGAGCTGACCCTCGACCTGAGTTTCCTGGGCGAAGGCCATTGGACAATGGAGATCTTCCGTGACGGGGCCAATGCCGACAAGGCCGCCCGCGATTTCGCCCACGAGGTCGTTCCGGTCCCTGCTGACGGCAAGGTTACCGTCAAGATGGCTCCTGGCGGCGGCTGGGTTGCAAAGATTACCAGGTAATGAAAAAGTTTCTCTCATTCCTTCTGGTCCTCCTCGTTGTCCAGACAGCCTGGGCCCAGACCTACAAGACCGACCGGGACATCAGTTATACAACCAAGACGGATGAGTACTCGGTCGAAAGGCTCAAATTAGATGTTTATTACCAGGAGGGTGCCAAGGAGGCTCCGGTAGTCGTCTGGTTTCACGGCGGTGGACTGGTGCAGGGGAAGAAGGAGATTCCCTGGAAACTGAAGGAAAAAGGGATCATTGTGGTGGGCGTGAACTACAGGCTGCTCCCGAAGGTTACCATTGACAAGACCATTGACGATGCTGCCGAGGCCGTTGCCTGGGTGAAGAACAACATTGCCCGCTACGGCGGAGATGCCGGCAAAATTGTCATCTCAGGACATTCTGCCGGTGGTTATCTTTCAATGATGCTGGCCCTGGACAAGAAGTGGCTCGCCAAATACGGTGTCGATGCCGATGACATTGCCGGCTACGTTCCTTTCAGCGGCCAGGCCATCAGCCATTTCTCTTACCGGGAGATGAACGGTATTGGCAACCTCCAGCCTACCATTGACGAATACGCCCCATTGTACTGGGTCCGCAAGGACTGCCCGCCGATGGAACTGATAGTCGGCGACTGCGAACTTGAACTTTTCGGCCGCTACGAGGAGAACGCCTATCTCTGGAGAATGATGAAGCTGGTCGGCAATACCACCACAAACATCTATGAACTGGGCGGCCACGACCACGGCTCAATGGCCGACCCCGCCTTCAATATCCTCTTGAATTTCGTCAGGAAACTTCAGTGATTCCACCCTTCAAAACCAGATTGAAATGAAAACAATGAAAAGGACAATCATTGCCGCCATTCTGGCATTGGCAACCTTGGCGGCCGTGGCGCAGGAGCAGCAGAAGCTTCGTGCTGACATCGTGGCAGGGCCTTATCTTCAGGCGGTTACCGAGACCGGGTTCACGGTTGTTTGGATTACTGACGTGGATGCTGCGGCCTGGGTTGAGGTGGCGCCGGACGATGGCAGCCATTTCTATGCCTGTGACCGTCCGAAATACTATGAAACGGTGCTCGGCAAGAGGCCTGTCGGAAGACTCCACAAGGTCAGGGTCGAGGGGCTTGAGAAGGGCACTGTGTACAGGTACAGGATAATGCAGCAGGCATTGGCCAGCAATGTCGGCGACAGGAAAATCTGTTTCGGGGTCATTTCCGGCAATGATCCTTACCGCCAGAAACCGTATGAAGTCAGGACACTCGATGCGGCGGCAACTGATTGCGACTTTACGGTTTGCAATGACATCCACGGGAGGGACTCCGTGTTCAGATGCCTTGTTTCCGATGTCTGCGAAGACAGCCTTGATTTCGTGATTTTCAATGGAGATATGCTCTCGACGATGGACAGTGAAGACCAGATGCTGGAAGGCTATCTCTCATCGGCAGTGGAACTCTTCGCCACCAATGTCCCGTTCTTTTACGCCAGGGGCAATCACGAGAACCGTGGCTGGTTCTCCTACCGGTTCCTGGACTATTTCCCGACCACGAATGGACTGCCATATTATCTGGTAAGACAGGGGCCTGCCGCCATTCTCTTTCTTGACTGCGGGGAGGACAAGCCGGACAGCAACAACAGTTACTCCGGGCTGATGCAAAGCGACGACTACAGGGCACGTGAAGCGGAATGGATTAAGGAAGCCGTTGAGTTAGAGAACTTTAAGAGCGCTCCCGTCAAGATTGCGGTTCTTCACATGCCGCCGTCTTTGGGAGGATGGCACGGCAACCTGGAAGTCAGCAGGCTCCTCATTCCGGTACTTGAGAAGGCCGGGATTGACCTGATGCTCAGCGGACATACCCACAAATATTCGTTCCACGAGGCCGGTAAACTGGGTTGCTCATTTCCGGTTCTCATCAACGGGAACAATGACAAAATGAAATTCCATGTCACCGCCGAAGGCATCAGCGCCAAGCGGATTGACTCCGACGGCAAGGTGCTGAACGAGCATTTCTTCCCTGCGAAAACTGCCAAACAATATACACTAAACCCAATTGATCAATGAAACCCAAACTTATTATTGCGCTGCTTGCAACCTTTGTCGCAACATTCCCTCTTACGGCCCAGATAACCTTCGGCCAGCCGGAGAAAATCAACGACGGATGGAAATTCGCCCTCAACCCAGGCGAGGACTGCAGCGCAGCGAACTATGATGACAGCGGCTGGAGAACGCTTGACCTGCCGCACGACTGGAGCGTAGAGTTCCCGATAAACAAGAAGTACTCAAGCTGTACCGGCTATCTTCCGGGCGGCGAGGGCTGGTACAGGAAGAACATCTTCGTCCCTGCCTCGGAGAAGGGCCGCAGGCTCTATCTCTATTTCGAAGGAGTCTATAACAACAGCGAGGTCTGGGTCAATGGTGAACGCATTGGCTATAGGCCAAACGGCTATGTATCATTCATTTACGACGTGACCGGAAAACTTCGTCCCGGCAAAGGCAATGTCATTGCCGTCAAGGTGGACCACACCAAGGATGCCGACTCCAGATGGTACACGGGCTCAGGTATATACAGGGATGTCTATCTGGTGTCCTCCGCCCAGACCCATATCAGCAACTGGGGCATATTCGCCCGCACACTTGAAGTCAGGGAGGACGGAAGCGCCCTCATTGGCGTGAGCGTGAATGTGGTCAATGATGGCACTAAGCCTTGCTCAGTCAAGGTAGTCAACAGGCTCCGGAGGAAGGAATCCCTTATTGCCGAGTCCGTGGAACCGCTTGGCTTGCCTGCAGGCCAGTCCTGGAAAGTCGAAAACACCCTCCTTGTCGGACACCCGGAACTCTGGAGCGTGGATTCACCTGCCCTCTATGAACTCGAGACCCTCATCCTCGACGCAAAGGGGAACAAGATAGATGGGGCCAAGGTCAATGTCGGTATCAGGACTACCCGTTTTGACTCGGACAAAGGCTTCTTCCTCAATGGCAAGAATATGAAACTCAAGGGAGTATGCCTCCATCACGATGCCGGTTCCCTTGGTTCCGTGGTGCCGGAGGACGTATGGAGGAGCCGCCTCAAGGCGCTCAAGGAAATCGGCTGCAATGCCATCAGGATGAGCCACAATCCCCAGGCCGAAGTCCTCTATGACCTCTGTGACCAGATGGGCTTCCTCGTGATGGACGAGTGCTTTGACGAATGGGAATTCCCGAAGCGCAAATGGATTGAGGGATGGAATGTCGGTGACAATCCCGGCTTGCAGGGATATTCCGAGTATTTCAATGAATGGGCCGAGACCGATCTCAGGTCAATGGTGGAGCGTGACAAGAACCACCCTTCCATCATAATGTGGAGCATCGGCAATGAGGTCGATTACCCTAACGACCCTTATTCCCATCCGATTCTGGACCACGAGGGAATCACCCAGAAGACCATTCCGGGCTACCAGCCTGACAGGCCTTCCGCAACACGTATCGGCGACATTGCCAAGCGCCTCGTGCCTGTGGTCAAATCCATTGACACATCCAGGGCTGTCACCGGAGCGATGGCCGGAGTGGTGATGTCCAACCACACCGACTATCCGGGAGCCCTTGACGTGACAGGTTACAATTATACCGAACACAGATATATCACAGACCATATCAAGTATCCGGAAAGGGTAATCTACGGCAGTGAGAACAGGCACGATTACGAGGCCTGGCTCGCAGTCCGGGACAATGACCATATCTGCGGCCAGTTCCTCTGGACCGGCATTGACTATCTCGGGGAGTCCGGCCGCTTCCCTTCACGCGGTTTCGTGAGCGGACTTCTCGGCCTTGACGGGGAAAAGAAGCCTCGCGGCTGGTACAGGCAGTCATTGTGGAGCGACAAGCCGATGGTCTATGCTGGGACAATGCCGGCTTCGCAGGTAAGGGAATGGACCTCATTCATTGACCAGGAAGACAGCTGGAATTACAGGAAGGGCGAGAAAATCACCGTGGCCGTGTTCACAAACTGCGAGAGGGCAGAGCTTGAACTCAATGGCAGGAAGATTGGTGGCGAACCTCGCAAATGCCAGAATTCCAATGCATTGCTTTGGGATATTGCCTATGAGGAAGGCGAACTCGCCGTTTATGGCCTCAATGGTGGGGAAGTGGTTTCCACATACAGGTTCAGGACATACGGTACTCCTGCAGCCATCAATGTAAAGGCTGACAGGACAATAATCGAGGGCGCCGGCCGCATGGCCCTGGTGTCAATGGAAATCGTTGATGAGAATGGTGCCAGAGTCCGTGAAGCCCGTCACAAAGTCATCTGCGAAGTCAGCGGTGACTGCTCATTCATAAGGATGGAAAATGCCGACCCTCAATACACCGGCTCCTTCCTCGGAAATGAGCTCCCTGCATACAATGGCAGCATACTGGCATACGTGCGCACAGACAAGGCAGAAGGCAATGCCAAAGTTACCTTCAGGGTTCCGGAGCTCGGCCTCGAAAAAAGCATTGACCTGGAAATACGCACGACCTGGGATTTCGACCCGGAGACCACGCTCTGCAGAACCTACAGGACCGACCCTGACCTAAATTTCTATGTGCTTTATCCTCAGGACATTATGCCCCGAAAGGGTGAGAAACTTCCGGCCATTGTGTTCTTTTTCGGGGGTGGATGGCGTTCCGGAACAGTACACCAGTTCGCTTCCCGGGCCCGTGAAATCGCCGACCTCGGCATGGTATGCGTCCTGGCTGACTACAGGGTGTCAAGCAGGTATGGGACAGACCCTTTCGCTTCGGTCGAGGATGCCAAGTCAGTTATGAGATACGTACGCTCGCACGCTGCCGAACTTCGCATTGACCCGGACAGGATTGCTGCCTCAGGAGGCTCCGCGGGCGGTCATCTTGCCGCTGCTACAGCATTGGTTGAGGGATTGGACTCGCCTTCTGATGACCTGGAAGTGTCCCCGAAGCCGAATGCTCTCATCCTCTTCAATCCGGTCTTCAACAATGCTCCGGCTCCCGAAGGTTACGGCTATACCAGAATCAGCAGCCGTTTCCCGCAGTTCTCTCCTTACCACAACATCAAGGCCGGGGCTCCTCCGACATTGATAATGGTAGGTACCAAGGACCATCTGATTCCGGTTTCGACCTCCGAAGCCTACAAGGCGAAGATGGATGAAGTTGGCAGCCGCTGTGAACTCCATCTCTATGAGGGAGTCGGTCACGGCTTCTACCATCAGGAAGGCTACTACAGGCAGACATTGGATACTGCCATAGCTTTCCTGAGGTCATTGAACTATATTGAATGAATTCACGATAATTATATGTTTTTACTGAGATTGTCATTTTGGGATAATCCGTAAGCGGTGAACTGATGTTCGACTTTCATTTTCAGGACAAAATTATTATTTTTGCCATGATGTGCGTCAATTTAGTGGTCTGCTCCGCTAATTTGTGGATTGCAATTTATGCCCTGGAAGCTTTCAGGGAATGGTAATGGAAATATAGGAATAATGGCTGGAGGAAGTATTGGATACGAAAAGAATTATATTGCTGAACGTTCGGATTTAGTTGAGGACCCGCAATATGAATTATTTTTCAACACGGGGGAGAATGAGCGTCAAGAAGAAGGCACATTGAGGGTCTTGTCCCTTTTCTCCGGTTGTGGAGGTATGGACATTGGTTTGGAAGGAGGTTTCATCTGCCACGAGCATTCGGTAACGAATCCAGATTGGATTCACCATAAAGTCAATGACAATTGGGTTCTTCTTAACCGTAATGTCTTCCGGACAGTCTTTGCTTGTGATATTTTGGAAGAAGCGCGTGAGACGTGGCTGAAATATATGTCGAGATACAATGTCAATCCGGACATTTACCATCTGGCCAGCATTGTTGACCTTGTTAAGATGCACAAGGACGGGGGTGGGATTTTTCCATCCAACATAGATATTGTTACGGGAGGGTTTCCTTGTCAGGATTTCAGCGTGGCCGGTAAAAGGAAGGGTTTTGACTCCTCTGTTCTTCACAACGGAGAAAGGAAGACGGATGATTTACCATCGGAAGAGACTAGGGGGAAGTTGTATATGTGGATGAAGCAGGTCATTGACATTGTCCGGCCGAAAATGTTCATTGCAGAGAATGTTAAGGGGCTTGTAAGTCTTGGCGATGTCAAGGAAATAATCCAGCACGATTTTTCCACAGCAAACGGGAATGATTACATAGTACTAGACCCACAGGTGTTGCATGCTGCGAACTACGGAGTTCCAGAAAAGAGGGAGAGGGTCATTTTTATTGGAATAAGGCGTTCCGCTCTTCGTCCGGAGGCTATCAAGGCATTGGAACATAGGGATATAGACTCTCAATACAATCCATATCCCAATCCGACCCACAATTTCAATGTAAGTGAGGGGAGCCTTCCTTCTCCAGTAAGTTGCAGGGAAATTTTCAAGGGACTTCCTGAACCTGAGGACTCAGTGGATTTAGCCCAAATGACATATTCTTGTGCAAAGTACCTGAGCAATGGAAGTCAGGGACAAACGGAAATAGACATAGACGGTTTGGCTCCGACGATTAGGTCTGAACATCACGGAAACATTGAATTCAGAAGGCTGTCTGCGGAACATGGGGGCAAGAATTTAGAAGAATTATCCGCTGGCTTAGCAGAAAGGAGATTGACCCCACGGGAGTGTGCTCTTATACAGACATTCCCTCCTGATTATCGCTTCGTATTTTATAAGGCAAATTCAAAGCGTTATGCTGTCAGTCCGTCTGGCGCCTATAAGGTAATTGGAAATGCTGTCCCGCCTATGCTGGCATACAATCTTGCAAGAAGAATCCAGGAAATATGGCCATTGTATTTCGAAAAAATATGAAAGAGGAAAACAACATCATTGCAATACGGAAAGAGGATATTGCTTTGGCCCATGAGGCTTTTGCATCGTTGATGAATAATACTGAGAATATACTGAATGCTGATGCTCGCAGCAACCCCGGGAAGTATAGGGTATTGACATCATCAACATTGGAGACTTGTGCTGTTGACAAAATAAGGGAGGCGTGTGCCAATTCTCCCTTTAATCCCGAAGAGGTTAAATTGTTCTCTGGGCAAAGGTTTCCGGACATTGTAGCGGAGAAGTACTATGGTATCGAGGTGAAATCGACCAAGGAAGACCATTGGACATCAACGGGTAGCAGCATAGTTGAAACAACACGTATCGAGAATGTGGAGGATATCTATATGCTGTTTGGAAAATTAGGTGGCGATATGCCTCAATTCAAATGCCGGCCGTACGAGGATGTCCTCTATGATATTGCCGTCACGCATTCTCCACGATATCTTATCAATATGGAGTTGGAGAAGTCGGATACAATTTTTTCAAAGATGGGGACAACGTATGATGCATTCAGGACATCTCCTGACTCCATTGCGAAGGCGAGACATTATTACAGGGAACGTGCCAAGAAGAGGAATGTTCAGGAAATGCCTTGGTGGATAACATCTGATAACCTTGAGAATGCGCACTCCTTCAATATCAAATTATGGAATTCGCTAGAACAGTGGGAGAAGAGGGAACTGCAAACCAAGTGCATGGTCCTTTTCCCTGAAGCCCTTAACCCGGAGAGGAATATGTCAAAGTACAACAATACCACACTCTGGCTATGCTCCTGCAATCAGGTTGTGAACCCGAATGTCAGAGATATGTATACGGCGGGCGGTAAGATAACTCACGTTAATGGTAAGAAGTTGCAAAAGCCTGTAGCGCAAGTTTTCAATAAGATTGTGGAGTATTCGGACGATATAAACATGAGTTTTGACTTATTTTGTACAACTAATGCTCCAGCTCCGTTGTTTTTGG
>JBJEBP010000049.1:0-15692 GCA_051870135.1 Candidatus Cryptobacteroides sp.
GAAGTCCTCAAGGTCAACGGATATGTTACTTCCGAAGGATACGCAGAATAGATCTCTCCGCTCACTTCGTCCGGTCGAGATGACAGCGGGAAATCGCTAAGCCTCCCAGGACAAGGTACGTGACTCGTCGGGATTGACCCGGATATTAACACGCAGGGTTTCCTCGGGCAACAGCTCCTCAATGTTCTCAGGCCACTCAATCAGGCAGAGGCAGCCGCTGTCCACATAGTCGTAGAAGCCAATGTCCAATGCCTCGGCGACATTTTCAATGCGGTAAAAGTCAAAATGGAAAAGAGACTCGCCGGACGCAGTCCTGTATTCATTGACAATGGAGAATGTCGGGGAGCTCACGGCATCCTCATTGACCCCCAGTACGCCGCAGATGGCGGATGTGAAAGTGGTTTTTCCAGCCCCCATCGGTGCGAAGAACGCTATTATCCTCCTGTCCCCGATCTCATCCAGAAAGGTCCGGGCAGCCCCGGCCAAATGCTCCGGGTCCTTGATAAGAATCTCGTGTTTCAATTGAAACCTTCGTTATTCAGACTCTCCGACAACCCACACAAGAACGTGTCTGTCGAACGTAATATATTCAAGGTCAAACTCTTCCTCGTATCCGTCCTTCGATACGAAAGTTGCCTCCAGCTCGCCCTCTCCCCTCGGATGGAAACGCTCCACCTCAATCTGCTCGGCGAAGTCAACATTGTAGAGGGAAACCCTCTTGAAAACGGCCTCCTTGGCACACCAGTAGATGGCCAGCTGCTCATTTCTCTTGTCATCGTCGAGATCGTCTATTTCATCCTCTGACAACGCCTTGAGTTCCACCGCAGAGAAATCCCGGTCAAGGGATTCGATGTCAATGCCTACGTCCTCGGAGTCGTGGAGAATGATGGCCACATACTTGTCAGTATGGGTAATGCTGATGTTGGTCACCATATTCTCGAGGAAAGGCTTGCCGTTGTCGTGGTGGCTGAGATATACCTTCTCGTCGAACATCTCGTCCAGCAAGGCCCTGACCGCAAGTCTCTGCTTGCGGAGGGACTCGCTCTTGATCCAGGATATCTCCTCCATTTCATCATTAGGTACCGAACACAGGGTCTTCAACTCCTCCTCGGTCTCCTCAATTTTCCAGACAGCAATTTCAGCTTCGTTTTCAAGTGTTTTCTTTAGATACAGTGCCATAATAGTCAATACCTTATGAATCTATGTCCCCGCCCCTGCCCATATACGTTACCCCTGTGCACGGGGAATAACCGCACACAACATAACCACCATCCCGACAGTTGTCAGGATGGCAGGTCACTATAAGATATGTGTCGCTGCAGATGAAATTCGACAATGGATCGTCGGCAGGTTTGCCTGCTGACATTGTCTGATCACTATTTACAGAACTGGGAGGTTCCATATTCTTTAAAGGCGTAATTGTTACGTCCGCAAATATAGTGCTTTTTTTTCAATGCAGAAAATAATTCATGGCCTATTCTCCCTCGGCCTCTTCCACAGCCTTGAAATAGCGGTAGGAATTGACTTTGAGCTCGCCTACTGAAAGTTCATCGCAGACAATTGTCCCGTCAGGATGGGCCTGGAGGCCGGAAACTGTGCAGTAATGCGAATATGGTCCTTCCACGGCATCCTTGATGGCACGTGCCTTCTTGCTTCCGAATGCCAGGATTACAACCTCCTTGGCACCAAGTACGGTTGCCACGCCAACGCTGAGGGCCTGTTTCGGTACCTGGTTCACGTCATTGTCGAAGAAGCGGGAGTTGACTACGCGGGTGTCGTAGGTAAGGGTCACAACCCTGGTCCTGGACTGGAGTGAGGAGAATGGCTCGTTGAATGCAATATGTCCGTCCTCACCGATACCGCCGAGGAAGAGGTCGAATCCGCCTGCCTCTTCAATGGCCTTCTCGTAATTCTCGCACTCGGCCTTGAGGTCAGGTGCATTGCCATTGAGTATGTGGATGTTCCCTGCAGGCTCGTCAATGTGGTCGAAGAGGTATTTGTGCATGAATGAATGGTAACTCTCCGGATGTGACTCCGGAAGGCCGACGTACTCGTCCATATTGAACGAAATCACATTCTTGAATGACACCTCTCCTGCCTTGACCATACGAATCAGTTCAGCGTAAGTCTCTATCGGAGTTGAACCGGTGCAGAGTCCGAGAATGAAAGGCTTGTCGCTGACTGCGGCCTTCTCATTGATTTTCTTTGCTATGTGATGTGCGGCCCAAAGTGAGCCTGCCTTGCTGTCCTCTCTAATTATAAGTCTCATTGTATCAATTCTTTAATGGGCTTCGCACTTGCGAAGCCCGAGTTAATTAGTAAAGTTTGAGGAATACTTCCATTGCCTGATACTCGGCCATTCCGAGTTCATCGTAGATTCGGGCGGTATTCTGGGTACGATCCTCCGCTCTCTGCCAGAACTCGCGAGGGTCATCTCCAGGGAACGGCACGATATCCTTCTGTGAAAGATGGCGGAAGATGGCGTGACGTTTCTCCACAACCTCATCAGGGCTGAGCGGAACTGCCATATCCACGCGGCCGATTTCCCACTCCATCCAGGCTCCCCTGTACAACCATACGTGGGTGTTTTCAAGCCAGGTCTCTCCTTCTTCCTTGAGCTGTTCTATAGCCTCCAATGCAGCCTCGGTGCAGACGCGGTGTGTTCCGTGAGGGTCAGCGAGGTCTCCTGCCATGAATACCTGGTCAGGACGCAGTCTCTTCAGGAGGTCCTTGATAATATCAAGGTCAGCCTGTGTGCGCGGCATCTTCTTCACGCCGCCGGACTCATAGAATGGCAGGTCGAGGAAATGGACATTGGTATTGTCATTGAGGCCGAATGACCGGTCTGCTCCACGGGCCTCGCTGCGGCGGATGGCCCCCTTGATGGCGAGAAGTTCCTTCGGCTCCGGCTCTCCCGGCACCTTGGAGTCAATTATTGCCTTGATCCTGTCGAATTCATCGGCAAAACCGAGCTGATGGGCGGCATCCATGTGCTGGAGAACCACGTCATCGTGAACGGCAAGGTCTCCGGAAGTTTCATAAGCCACGTGGACATCGTGTCCCTGATGAACGAGACGGATGAATGTACCGCCCATTGAGATGACATCATCATCAGGATGTGGTGAGAAAATGAGCACCTTCTTAGGATAAGGCTCGGCTGAAACAGGCCTCTGGCTGTCATCTGCATTAGGTTTTCCACCCGGCCATCCTGTAATTGTATGCTGGAGATCGTTGAAAACGTCAATATTGATCTTGTCGAACGGCCCTCTCTGGTCAAGCAGTTCACCGAGAGAATGCTCGAGATAATCTTTCTGTGTGAGTTTGAGAATTGGCTTGTGAACCTCCTGGCAGAGCCATACCACAGCCTTTCTCATAAACTTCCTGGTCCAGTCGCAAGGTCCTACCATCCAAGGAGATACAACTCTTGTAAGAAGAGATGCGCCGGTCTCGTCAGTATAGCAGGTAATGTCCGGATGTGACTGGAGCAATGATGCCGGATATTCGCTGTCCGGTTTCATTTCCGCAACTCTCTTCACAGCCTCAGCCTTGTCCTCGCCCCAAGCCATGAGAATGATTTTCTTTGCCGACATCATAGTATCAATGCCGACTGTCAATGCTGCCGCAGGGGTATGCTTGAAGTCGCCATTGAAGAATTTGCCCTGACGTTTCCTGGACTGGTATGACAGGAGCACTGTCCTCGTACGGCTCTTCAGTGATGTGCCTGCCTCATTGAAACCAATCTGTCCCTGCTCGCCCATTCCGACAACGAGGATATCCAGCCCCCTGAATGCCTTGTCGTACTCTGCGCAGTAATCGCTGATTTTATCCTCGGGAACACTGCCGTCCGGAATATGAATATTCTCCTCAGGAATGTCAATGCCATCGAGCAATGCTGAACGAAGTCTCACATTGCGGCTTTGAGGTTCGTTCTTGCCATAAGGATAGTACTCGTCAATGGAGAAGACTTCAACATTCCTGAACGATACCCTTCCTTCGTCATAAGCTCTCTTGAGCCTGGTGTAGAGTGATGCCGGGGTGGAACCCGTGGAGAGACCTAGCCTGAAGTTCCTGTCCTTGCAGGCATTGATGGCATTAACAATGATGTCGGCGATTTTGTCGCTCGCAGTTGAAGACTGGTCGTAGATTTCCGTGCGTATCCTCTCGAATCCGTGAAGAATGTCCGCAGGAATACCTTGTTCAATGAGACCGCCTTCTTTTGGCAACGTAAAGTGTTTCATAAACTATGCAATTATTTGCCCCTGTTATTTCGGGTGTACAAATATATTGAAATAATTTGAATGATTATACAGATTGGGCAAAGTTTGTCCGTGAAGGGGACAATATTAGCGTTCTTGTCCGGAGGATTGTACAGAGGCATCTGTTTTGCGACGAAGAGAAATAGTAACTCATTAAAAAGGAGGCAACTATGTCAGTAAAGTTCTTCAAATGCCGTCATTGCGGCAATGTAATCGTAAAGTTCGTGGATTCCAATGTCCCTGTGGTCTGCTGCGGGGAGAAGATGGAGGAACTCGTGCCAGGCACCACGGATGCAAGCCTTGAAAAACACGTCCCAGTGGTGAGACGTATGGAGGACGGTGGGCTGATGATTGAGGTCGGCAGCGTCCCGCACCCGATGCTCCCGGAGCACCACATAGCATTCATCTATCTGGAGACAGCAGACGGAGGCATCCGCATTGACCTGAAAGACAAGCCTTTGGCTGTGGCAAAATGCAACCGCCCCGTCCTGGCAGTCTATGAGTACTGCAATCTCCACGGGCTCTGGAAAACCGAATTGTAGCGGCGAAGCACAGGCCAGCGATGGTGCTAACGCAGTCTGAACAATTCCTAACATGAACGGTAAATGAAAACCAGTGAACAGGGTGCTTGTTCACTGATTTTCATTTTCTTTGCGATAAGGCTAGCACCTTCATTTCTCCGGACCAAGTTCTTCCTCCCAATCCTAGATAATCGAGAAGGACTGGCGAACAATCTATTTCGTAGGGGATGGGAGCAATGGCCTTCGTTTCTTATTGGTTTTCAACCCTTCCTCATCCTTTTCGTGTCCGTATAACAGTTCCGCAGGGATATCGCCGATATTTACAAGAATTTTCCTTGCTGGGACAGTATTAAGGCTTATCCCATTTTCAAGAGAAGCTAAAAGTATCAGGCTGTCTTTCGTTTTATTTGATATCCTGTTTTTCCAAACACTTTTGTCAAAAGATAATTGTTCAAGAATGTTTAGACATTTTTCGACATTGTTCTCAATGTAAGCAGATGCTGTTTTCCATTCTTTTGTATGAATCACTGCGAAAGCTGCCTCTGATGCGATGTCTTTCTTGCTATGTTTTAACAGATTTATGAGTTCTGGCGGAGCTGTAGACAATCCCCCTTTGACAGCGAGTTGCGACAAGTTGACAACTGCCCAGAATTGTACAGCATCGTCCTTCTCTTTTAGGTTTGTAATTAGTTGGATAATATCTGTTTCGGCAACTTCGGACGTCATCCAAGCAAGTTGAGAGACCTTTGCCAAATCATATTTATTGGCAGCAGTGTTATAAAAAATATTTCCTTTGTCTCCATAGAACCTCAAAGATCGAGGGATAAGGCCAAGATCACCAGAAGACTGCATATGCTCCTGTAATGCAGACTTAAGGCGATTCAAATCAGAAGCATATTCAGGCCGTCCTATAAGATTGTCCATTTCAAAAGGATCGTTTTCAATATCATACAGCAGTTCAGCCTCATATAATTCAAATGGTCGTTTTTCCGCAAATGTTTTTGCCTTATTTTCAAAGTAGATTTTATCCCAATATAGGTTCGAAGGCATCTGCCACTGGAAATCATTCAACAAAGCGTCATTTTTGTATGGGATGAACCTTCTGATGTATTTCATTTTTCCATCAGAAACCGTTCTAACGGGCATGAAATGAGCTCCCTGATTTCCCACGAATCCAAATTGGTATTTTCTTTCTGCCTTATCAGCATTACCCAGAAAAGGGATTCCCTGCATATAATCTGGAATTTCAACGCCTGCCGCACTTAGCACAGATGGGGCAAAATCTGCAAAACATACAAGCCGTTCGACAGGTTCCCCTATATGATTCTTTGCAAGATGCCTCCATTTAGGAGGAAGATATACAACAAAGGGCACTCTAAAACTTGTCTCATAGGCAAATCCTTTGCCTCGAGGCAGGCATCCTCCGTGGTCAGAGAAAATAAAAATTATTGTATTGTCATCCAAACCTTTCTGTTTCAAATCAGAAAGAAATAGCCCAATCCATCTATCAATATCATTTGCACCCTCCAAATGGAATGCATAATCAGAACGAATCTCAGGTAAATCAGGGACGTGAGGAGGAAGTTTCAATTTAGCCGGATCAAGTCCTTCTTTCGCAAAATCTCTTCTTCCATTCAAGTGAACGGATGTGATTCTGCTCATATGTGTAATTTGGGAATTAAATACGGCAAAAAACGGTTGATTGCTGGCACGAGATGGACTATTATATGTTGCATTAGCAGAACATTCGTCCCAAATGGATTTATCGTCGCATGAGGAATTGTAATCTGTTTTCTGATTGT
This sequence comes from Candidatus Cryptobacteroides sp., assembly GCA_051870135.1. Lineage (GTDB taxonomy): Bacteria > Bacteroidota > Bacteroidia > Bacteroidales > UBA932 > Cryptobacteroides. Next base: position 6,580 of record JBJEBP010000049.1, read on the forward strand.
TGGTGCAATAATAACCAGCTCTTCTTAAATAATCGGGGAAAAAGATATCATCGGGAGTGCCAACTCTTGAACGGTGCTGTTCCATACCATATGTTGTAGCAAAACAGCCAGTAATCAGAGTAGATCTGGATGGCGAACTCTGGGGGCCACAAGAGTAAGCATTTACATATCTCAATCCATTGGCTGCCAGACTGTCGATATTCGGTGTCGTTACGAACTCATTGCCATAGCACCCAAATGCATAACTACTTATATCCTCGAAGGATAGCCATAAGATATTAGGTTTTGTAGAATCTTGGGCGTTCATTAGTGTATTAACGCTCAAAACTGCTGCGGAAGACAAAATAATTTTTGTATGAATTCTATTATTCATCATTACTTAGTAGTTTTAAAAGCGGGTTTGTTATCAATGAAAGAGAAATCCGGTGTTGGAAGATAATCTCTGTTCAAAATCATCCAGCAGGCAAGTTTATAAATAAGATTGTCTCGAATCTCTGTGTAATCCTTGCTGTCAATCAGATTTTGAAATTCATAAGGATCTGTTTCTAAATCGTACAACTCCAATAAAGGTTTCTTATCATAGAAATACAATCTGTGATGTAGTTCAGAGAGTGTGCCATTTTCATTCATCTCCACAATCTCATTATACATAGGCTGATAACCAAAATCCACAGGAGAATGTTTAAGTGTCGGGATGCAGTTGTAAATTAGTTTGTATCTTTGAGATACAATGGTCCGCTGCAGATTGAACAGAGCGTCTTTCTCGGACGGCTTCCCGTTTGCGTGCGAACCCCTCTGGGCGAACACATATTTATTTTCGCGGATTCCTCCATCCAACACTTTCATCAGGCTCTCTCCGGTAATATCTGACGGAATGTCTATTCCGGCCATTTCCAAACAAGTTGGTGCGATATCTTCAGTTGACACTATACCTGAATATCTTTCCCCTCTTCCCAATCCTGGATGTCTGATTATCATAGGCACTTTAATGCCGGTCTCATACAGAGTTCCTTTTCCCATGAACTGGGCGGCTCCGTTATCTCCAAGAAATATAATCAGGGTGTTGTCATACAGTCCCTTTTCTTTCAGATAATTCAAGGCTTCCCCAACATTCTGGTCCAGCCGGTATATTTCATCGTAGTATGCGGCAAGATCAGCTCTTACCAGGGGAGTGTCCGGATATGACGGTGGAAGAGTCAGTGTCTCCGGATTGTGATGTTTAGGTGCGGTATAAGGCCTATGCGGGTCGGAAAAGCACAATTGCGCAAAGAACGGTCTGTTCTGTGGAACTTGTTCCATAAATGTTTTCCATTGCTCAAGCTGGCTTGTTCCCGCCCTTCTGTTTCCGGATTCCTCTCCGACAGATTTGCAGAAGTCAAAACGGGATTCTGCCGTATTCAAGCCAAGACTGTCAAGGAACGCCATAATCGGCCCGGTCCCTAATCCGTCAAGGTGGTGGATTCTACCGGCAAGCCCGGTGAAATAATTTTTCTGCGCAGCCAGAAGTTCAGGAAATGTGATTTCGGATTTATCCAGAGGAGCCTGGAATCTTGTGGCCTGAAGCGACACTGTGGATTTTCCCGTCAGGATAGATTTGCGGGAAGGGGCACTCTGGGGGCTTGTCACGTAAGCTCTCTCAAACACCATTGCATCTTTGGCGAATTGATCGATGTTAGGGGTATCGATATCTTTATTGCCATAGCATCCAAGATGTATCGCACTTTGATCATCACTGATAATCAATAAAATATTAAGAGGTCGTTTGGCGTCTGCCGTATAACCTATGCTGAGGACAGAGGCCAGCGACAAAGCCGCGCGGTTAAAATCTTTCATGTCAGGTTTCATTTCTTTGTCAGACTTATAATGTATTCGCCATCTTCATTAAGTACTACAGAACCTTTGCCATACCCTTTCGCCTCCACGTCATATTTGCCATAAAAGCCTCTGAAACTTGCGTTCCCGTCTAAAAGAGGCAGTGTGACATCCGTATGCCATTCAACATTGAGCAGGTGGTTCAGTTTGTCATAAATAGCTTTCTTTCCTCCGTCTTTGCAAAGTATTCCCGCATCAATGCCGGCGCCTCCGAGCTCGTCAATCAGAAACCATCTTGTAATCTGGTGAATGTATGGTTTCGAGAATGCCAGCCTATAGAAATTAATCTGCCAGTCGGCGTTTTCTTCATCTGACAGGGTCCATTCCTTGTCTTCCCTGCCGCCTCTTTGAATATGACGTGACGGGCCGTTGAATTCAGTGATGATAACTGGTTTCCCGATATCTCCCAGCATATCAAGTGCATCGCTTATTGAACTCATCTTGAATGTGTCAGGTCCAAGTTCTCTGTCTCCTTTTCTGAAATCTCCGTGTCCATAGAAGTGGCCCTGATATCCAACATAATCAAAGTCTCCACCTGCTTCGACCAACGCCTTGTAAAAATCTACGATTTCTCTGAATATCGGATTGTTCGCTGAGGCGACTGAAGTCTCGAGCACGACCAGCTTCTTCTCCGGCAGATATTTTCTTGCGAGGGCCATCACTTTTTTAGCCGTCTCGGGATTTCTGAATTGAGGATATTCCGGATTGTTGTCATAGAAAGCCCTACCGGGATAATGGAACTCATTAATGAATTCGTTGATGATGTCATATTCATCAATAATTCCAGCATAATTCTCTGATATATACTTCAGTCTGCGCTCAATCATATCCCAGCATCGTTCTTCAGTATATCCAGCTCCATTTATCCATTGAGGAATATTGAAAAGAGCAGCGTGGAAGCGCATTGTCTTGTCGTTCGCACATGCGAATTTTATATCATCGCAGGCGCTTGAAGGCATCGGGTCTCCATACAATGCGTTTTTCTTGAAATAATCACATACGGTCACTGTATTGAACAAAGTGCGGATAGCATCCTCCGCCTTTCTCTTCAGTACTGAATCCTGTAAAGCCGATACTCCGTACATACTGACGCCGAAATTGAATTTGTGCTTCGCCAGATTTAACCGGACAGGGACTCTTACAGGTTTCCCTGTTTTTGCGTCAATTACTTTTATGGAGAAATCACCTTTCCTGTATTTTTCGATACTGTCAGCGGCTGACCGCATTATCGCAGCACTTCTCACATCCGGAGTCCCGTCAAAATAACGGTTGATTTCCCATCCGTTTTTCAGTCTGTAACCGTCGGCCTGTCTGGATATGTAGTCCTGAAACTTGCAGAACATTCTGTCTCTGATGTCCCGGCAGGATTCTTCTGCGGCGATGTTTCTTGTTTCAAGAGGGTCCTCAAGGTAGTCGTAAAGTTCTTCGCCTGCGATACGGTCATCTGTTATCACGCTGTCTTCCGCAATGGTCTTTTTCAGCCACAGGGTAAATCTGTAACGGTTGTCCCTTATGGAATATCCCATAATATTGCCCGGTCTTGGATATTGGCTCACCGCAACTGCTTCCGGGTCTGGATCAGAGCCTGTTGCCTCACCGATGGCTTTGCCTGGAAGATGCTGCGGCTTCGGTATTCCTGCGAATGCGCATAAAGTCGGGAAAATGTCCACCATTTCCACAATATTGTCAGATACTGTCCCGGATTTTCCAGGAATTGAGATGATTAATGGAATTCTCGCTGCCTGTTCGAAGTTTGTCGCCTTTGCCCAAATGCCGTGGTCTCCCAAATGCCATCCGTGGTCACCTAAAAGAACAATGACAGTGTTTGAATCAAGACCATTCCTCTTCAAGGCGTCCAGCACTTTGCCGATCTGGGCGTCAACATAAGAGACACATGCATAATATCCGTGTATCAGTTCTTTTTGTTTCTCGACGGGCAAAGACAGAATATCCCCGGTCTCATCCAGATACTTTCCTGCATCCTGCATATCCTTCCAGTCCAGTATCTCTTTGTATGGAGAATATGCTTCCGGGACATAGTTGTCCGGAGCGGAAGTGAATTCAGCGACAGGTATTTTGTCACGGTCATACATATTCCAGTATTTTTCCGGCGCTATAAACGGGAGGTGCGGCTTGTGAAATCCTACCGCCAGAAAGAACGGGCGTTCCGTTTCTGCGAGCCGGTCAATTTCTTTGACTGCTTTATCCGCAAACACTCCGTCATTATAAGCATTGTCAGGCAGGTCAACGCATTCAGTGGTGTTCTGCGAATGGATTTTCACATACCTATTTGCATCCGCACCTTTCAGCCCCATTCTTTTTGCTTCCGCATATCCTTTTCTGACCGCTTCCGCAATGTCCGGGCTCCTGAACCCGCCTGAAGGCATCCGGCCTTCATAATAGTCAGAAGGAGACGGGGAAAGGAATGGCACGCTCCAGGACAATGTATCGTGCCCGCTGTCAACTGTCCTCTGATCGAATATTTTGCCTATAGCGATTGTTTCGTATCCCTGAATACGGAAATACTCCGGCATCGTGACAGGATTTCTGTCCGTATTCCTCATCGGGTCCATCCCGTAAATTCCCAGATGGTCTGGGCGCAGCCCGGTGAGCATACTGCAGCGGGACGCGCCGGATACCGCCTGCTGGCAATATGCGTGATTGAAAACAATTCCTTCTTCTGACAGTCTGTCGATATTGGGCGTTTTCGCGATATTGTCGCCATAGCAGCCAAGAACAGGTTTCATATCGTCGACAACAAGGAACAGGACATTTTTCCTGTTGTTACCGTTGTCTTTCTCTATTGCCGGAGCAGTGAGGGCTGAAGCTAATGTGAGAGCGGCCGGCAAAGCTGCGAATTTATTTCTCATCTACTGTTATTTTAGAAGTGAATTCTCCAAAACTGAACGGAAAATCGGAGACATAGTCTTTCATGCTTTTTTTAAGATTCTTCAATATCGAGGAGTTTTCTTTCCTGCCCACCACGTTTGTTGTCTCGTACAGATCTTCCTTCAGATTATAAAGTTGGTCAGCGTCGTAATAAGCCGGGAAATCTACATTGACCCGGTAACCATGATGGTTTGTCCCATTCCAGAAATAATTTCCTTTTCCAGGTTTCGAAGAATTGGCGGCGCAATCGTCAGCAATAATCCTAGCGATTTTCTCTGGAGGCCTGTTGGCGATGTATTTCCATTCGTCTGACACGACTGCTTTAGAATAACCTGTTTCAAGAAGAAGTGTCTTCCTCCATTTTGCCGGGGTGTTTCCATCTTCAAGTATCTTCAGAAAACTTTGTCCGTCAATCCTTTCTGATTTCGGAATCTTGCCTCCTGCAGCCTCGAGCATAGTAGGAAGGATGTCAATGTTCGCGCATAGAGCATCGATTCTTGTTCCTGGTTTGATGCGGGCAGGCCAGCGCACAAATGCTGGTTCTCTCGCACCTTCGTAAACAGACCATTTTCCGCGTGACGGATTGTCTCCCACGAAGAAAACAATGGTATTGTCGCCTATCCCCAATTCATCGAGTTTGCTTAGAATTGCTCCTACAGCATCGTCTTTATATGTAGCCATCGCATTTTCCCTTGCTATTCCGAGACTGTCAAGTCTCTCGTAGATGCTTGCTCTTGAAGGCATAACATCAGGGAGTTTTTCCAGAAGCCCAGCCGATGTGGCAAGCGGCTCCAGCTTGGACACATCGCAATATTCGTATGAATACTGACCGTGAGGAACTGGCAGAGCCACATATAGGAAGAACGGATTTTCCCTATTTTGTTCCATGAAGTCAAAAGCTCCCTCAACGACCCATTCGAGATTGAAAACGGAATTCCCAATGTTAATCCTGTCAACATAGTCCCAGCCATAACCATCTCTGAGGAATGAGACCGCATTCTCGTAAGCTATTGCGACTCTTTTGCCCTTCTCCTCATAATCTTTCTTTTGAGGATTATGCGGAAGAACAGGCTGCTTGTACCGATAGTCATTCGGATAGTTGTGCCATTTGCCTAGAAATCCTGTGCTGTAACCTGCTGACTTCATACATTTTGCGATGTTGTAGTCAGCTCTTTCCACTGAGGTGTTGAATCCTATCATGGCGGTCGAATCGGCACCGAATTCCTGGAGTACTCCGGTGCTTCTGGATGCGTACTTCCCAGTGAGCAGAGAATATCGGCTCGCGGTGCTGACAGGCGATGTTATGTAGAATCTTTGCAGAACGGCGCCTTCTTCAGCCATCCGGTCAATATTAGGGGTATGCATCCGGGGATCTTTATACCCGTTGTTACGCCCTTTGATGTTTCCTTGCGCCAGCCTTCTCTGCCCGGTATAGGATGGCCAGGTTTCATACTCATCGGATGTACATCCTATCTCGTCAGCGTCCAGGTCATCCGCGTAGATGAATACAATATTCGGTCTGTCCTGCGCATATGAGGCTATTGCCGCAAAGACAGCGGCACCCGTAATCAGTTTCTGTTTCATAGTTCAATCATTTTATTGTAAAAGAATCTCATCCGTTTTTCTCAATACCGGGTATGTCAAACCCATTTTCCAAATTTCAGCGAAATCCCATCCGGCAAAATTTTCCTGATTTGAGAAAGAACCGAGGTCAATCATAATCATGCCGTCGCACACGCCTGAACCTCCAATGGCGGCATCTGATGTGGAACCGTTGTATGTTATTGCGTTATGCAGAACAATCACGCCGCTGATGGAAGGGGATCCCACTACGGAGCCGAAAGCTGAACCGTAGTTGGAAAGGGATACTGCTCCGGATGACAATAAAATTGACCCAGCATTATGGCAGTTCCTTACGTATGAATCCGTCGGGTTCTTTATGTTCAGATATCCGACAAGACCGCCATACATTCTGTTAAGTGCAAGCGTTCCTCCGGACATAGGATCATTGATGTATCCTGCGTCAATCAATCCGGAATTGTAACAGTTCTCCATCTGAAAAGCAGGAGTCCTAGTGTCATTGCCTATATGTCCGGCAATTCCTCCAGAACTAGGAGGGTTTTTCGGATCGTATTTGACGGCAAGGTTCAAGGAATCCACGATTGTGCCCTGATTGAGACATTCGGAAACTGCTACTCTCGTTGAGTTGTAAGCCATTCCGATAATGCCTCCAAGGCAGGCCTCGAATGCTCCCTGCCGGAAATAGATTCTGCCTGAATTTCTGCAGTTCTGTATTGTCACATCGGCAGTTGCATTCTCGTCAATAAGGCCGCATATTCCACCGGAATATGCTCCGCTGTAAACATTCGAGCCGTTGGATGACTCCGTGATTTTTCCCCTATTGATTCCGGTGATTCCGCCTGATGCTCTGAACCCGTCAACTTTCGTACTGTTCGTGCACTTGCTGATTAGACATCCGTTGTCGTTGCATCCGGCAATTCCGCCAAGATACATATTGTTGGCATAAAACTTCGTGTTATGATAAACGTAGTCGGCCACTCCGAGATGTCCGCCGGATGACTTGCAATCCAGAACCTCTCCTCCTGTTCCGGATGCGTCGGACGTGTTGAATCCGGCCACATTGCCGTGCATCAGGAAATAGCCCGCGGTGTATTTGACAGGGGTTTCCTTTCCAATCTTGATTGAACAGTTCTTGACAGTGATTCCGGATATCAGTCCTCCGTAATTCACTCCGACACAATTTGCCACATATCTCTGATTCGGCGTGCTGTTGGCAGGAGAAGAGTACGAGCAATTTTCTATTGTCAAGTTGTTGATTTCGGTCCTTTCGCCTTCCGATGAATTGCTGATCGCGTTGAACAAAGCGTATGTCACGACTTTGGCGGATTCAGATGAGGCCACGGTATAGTCAGCCTTGCTGATAGTTTTACCGTTTCCATCGAACACTCCCTGAAATGGGGCTGTCATAGAACATATTGCAGGGAAAGGATTACTTTCAAAATCCAGATTGGTTTCAAGTCGATAATGGTAGAATCCTTTCGAATAGGCTTCAGGCAGATTGAGATAATGTCTCATACAGGAGATTATGAATGCCTGATCTTTAGATTTGCCGTTTCCGCCGTTGTCAGCGAAGTGAGAGTTGGATCTTACATTCTCACTGTCAGCGAAAATGTACTCTGACGGAGTCAGCGCCCGTACGCAAAGATCTATCTGCCCTGCATAATCATCGCATACGGTTGAACTGAAATCAGTGAGATCAAATGATAAGTCAGAGCCGCCAAGCGCTATTTCTTTGAGCAGTTTACCATCAGTGTCCTTCACATACAGCGTGTATCCGGATGCGCCGACATCATCCCATTTGACAGACAGTCCTTCATTATTGTTATCCACTTCCACGACTGGCGATTTGAATGAGTCTGCCTGTGTGACTTTGAATGAAAGAAGAACAGCACCGGTCGCTTTGTCAACTATATGTATGACAGCACTCCTTTCCACTCCGGTGACATTATCGGCGAACTCAATATTTACCGGGTTGTCCGCTCCCGGACTAGTTACAGTCCCTTCTTTTAAAGTGCACCAGTTTTCTGAGCAGGTCATCTGCCATTCTACATTCGATGTAATATGGAACTGCTTTTCTATTCTGTATGCCGGGCAGCTCACTCCCTTTTCTTCAGACGTAACGAGTTCCGCCAAGTCATCTGACCAGGCTACTGGCGGCATCTTCTTCTGTATGAGAGTCAGTGTTTTTACAAAGCCGGTATCATCGCCGTCAATAGCGAATGTCCAGAACACGGATCTGTCATCCTGATTGAGATTATATTCGAGACTGAGTTTAATGTCGGTCTGTCCGGCCTGCTGGCCAGCGACCTCATAATCACACCATCCTCCCATATCTTCATTCTCAATCTTCCACCATACGTTAGATGAAACAGTGATGACTGTCTCCAGGATATTCCCTTCAACCTCGTAAACATCGTTCCCGTCCACAAATGTTATTTCTGGAGAGACGCTGTCTCTATTATAGACTGCGAGCTCCTCCTCAGTGCATCCTGCAAGGGACAGGCACAGGCAAACTATTAAAATCGACTTGGAATATTTGGAAAAATATTCTTTATTCTGAGAATGAGTATCCATAATTATTATCTGTTATCTCTGTATTTTCATTTATCTCTTGCTGAGGCACAGGCATCAGCATACTTCGTTTAATGAACAGCTCGCTTTCATCGAAGACATTGTCAAAAGTGTTGTATGGAGCGTTTTTATCGCTGTTCCAGGTGTCAGGGTTGAGGCGTATTCTGTCATTGTGGGTCACGATGTATTTTTTATATGTG
>JBJEBP010000050.1:0-15601 GCA_051870135.1 Candidatus Cryptobacteroides sp.
AATCCGTTGACTTCGCTTGCGCTAGGATTCATAGGCTGCTGGCATCTTGCCACATAGTTCCAAGGGCATAGTTTCCAGGTCTTTATCCTCTGTTCTCCGTCCGGAAGTATCTTTACAAAACTCAGTTCCGCAATGCCGTCAACCGCAATGTTCAGCCCGGTGCTCTCGATATCGAAGAACAGGAGCGGCCTTTCAAGATTGAGATTCATTCCAATGTCAATTTTTTCAGATTACCCAATGTCTTGCCCGGTTATTTAACCATGATAGGCATCACGATACCGAATACTTTCTCGGACTTGGCATCCTCCTCGGAAGGCATCAGCAGGGCGGAGCGTCTCTTGTCGGCGAACTTCATCACCACCTCGTCGCAGCTGAGGTTGGAAAGCATCTCTATGATGTGGGTGGACTTGAAGCCTATCTGGAGATCGCTTCCGTCATACTGGCAGCCAATCTTTTCGTGAGCCGCAATCTCGAAGCCGAGGTCCTGTGCGGAAATCTCGATGAAGCCCGGAGTGAGGTCGAACTTGATGTGGTTCGAAGCCTTCGGGGAACATACGGAGATACGTCTTACGGTATTGAGCAGCAATGTCCTGTTGATCTTGAGAATGTTTGAGTTGTTCTGCGGGATGATGGTCCTGTAGTCCGGATACTTGCCGACCACGAGGCAGCAGATTATGACTGTTCCGTCGAACTTGAATATGACTGTCCTCGCATCGAAGGTCACGTTCACTGACTCCACGTCCTTTCCGATGATGGCCTTGATTACGGCAGCGTGCCTTTTGTTCAGGATGAATGAGCAAGGGTTTTCAGCCTTCACGTCGTCGGCCGTGTAGCAGGTAAGCTTCTGGAGGTCGGAGGCCACGAGAGTGGTCGAGTCCGGGGAAATGTCGAAGAAGATACTGTTCATCACCGGACGGTTTTCCTCGTCCGAGGAAGCGTAGATAGTCCTGCTGATACCGTCCACCAATGTCATTGCCGGGAACTCAACTGTTATCGCATCCGGGCCGGTGGTCTGGCACTTCGGGTAGTCGTCCGGATTGAAATAAGGCAATGAGGACTCACCGCTGGCCCAGGCGCACTCGAACTGGTTCCCGCTGATTGTCCTGATGGTGAGCGGCTGGTCCGGCAACTCCCTGAGGAGATCGTTCATCTGCCTTGCCGGCACTGCAATCCTGCCGTCGCCTTCCTTGTTCTCCACGGCGATAGTGGTCTTCATCGTTATCTCCTTGTCAGAGGCTGTAACCTCGAGAACGTCTCCGCTGAGCGAGAAAAGATAATCTTCGAGAATGGCCTCGGTCGTCTTGGACGGAATGGCCTTTGAAACTGTCAAGAGCCCTTTCAGCAGCTCTGAACTTGAAACTACGAATTTCATATTTTATATCCTTTTATATTCAGAATTCCATGCAGGTCCTGTCACGAAGACGTGCAACCACAAAGATAAACAAAATTCCGGACATCTGGCATATAATTTGATTTTTCAAGCCCTCGGTTTTGCAAAAAAGAAAAACCACATATACCGAAACAATTAAAACAGAAAGCAATATGAACACGTCATTTATCACAGTCTGCGCATCGGCCGTAGTAGCCGGTCTCACAGCATTCGGAGTAGTCAAGGCCTGTGTTCCTAGTGAAACATCCGGTTCGACTGTCATTTCTTCCGACGGCGCGGCATACAGGACTGTCAATCTGTCACAAACCGATTATCCTGATTTCACATACGCGGCAGAGTCCGCCGTCGATGCTGTCGTATATGTCAAGGTGACAATCAAGCAGCAGCAGAATTACACCGTTGATCCTTTCTTCAGGTTCTTCTTCGGAGACCAGGCAGCCCCCCAGTCCAGGGAGCAGCAGGGAAGCGGCTCGGGTGTCATCATCCGCCAGGACGGCTACATTGTTACCAACAATCACGTTGTCGAGGGTGCTACGAAGGTCGAGGTGACATTGAACAACAACAAGACCTATCCTGCAACCATCATCGGCACGGACCCTGCCACTGACGTAGCAATCATCAAGATTGATGCTGAAGGCCTTCCGGTGGTTCCTTTCGGGGATTCGGACGAACTCAGGCTCGGCCAGTGGGTGATTGCAATCGGCAGCCCATACGACCTCAGGTCCACCATCACGGCCGGCATTGTCAGCGCGAAGGGACGCCAGATGCCTCATTACAATGGCGAATTCAAGATCGAGTCATTCATCCAGACCGATGCTGCCGTGAATCCGGGAAACAGTGGCGGCGCCCTTGTGAACCAGAAGGGAGAACTGGTCGGTGTCAATACTGCAATTATTTCACAGACAGGTTCTTACACGGGATATTCATTTGCAATTCCTTCCAATATCGTGAAAAAGATTGCTCATGACCTCATTGATTTTGGAAGCGTGAAAAGGGCACTTCTCGGTGTGACAATGTCGCCGATTACTGATGAAAAAGCGAAAGAATTGAAACTTTTTTCTCCAAACGGTGTATATATAGAGGAGGTTTTGGAAGGCGGTGCTGCTGACAAGGCCGGAATCAAGAAGGGCGATGTCCTCGTCCAGGTAGATTCCACAGCCATCACCACTCCTTCATCCTTGCAGGAAAAAGTCAGTTCATACAATCCTGGCGACAAGGCTTCGGTCACTGTCATCAGGGGCGGAGACAAGAAGGTTCTGGAAGTCACATTCCAGGGAACGTCCACGGAGACGGGTACTAAGGACATTGACGGCTCTACGGCATTCTATGGTTCCAAGATAAAGGAGGCATCGAAGGAGACTCTTGCCGCCCTCGGACTCAAGTCCGGCGTGGAGATTGTCTCTGTCGGCCCTGGAAAAGTCAAGGACGCGGGTGCCAAGGAAGGATTCATCATCCTTTACGTGAACGACCAGCCTGTAAGCAAAGCCGAGGATGTGATAAACATCGTGAAGAAGGCGAAGAGGGCTGTTTATGTCGAAGGAGTAACATCTTACGGTAAGGCCGCATACTTCGCTTTTGGAAAGGAATAGAACCAAAAGCAATATATGAGACAACTTAAGATTACAAAATCGATCACCAACAGGGAGAGCGCGTCACTTGACAAGTATCTCCAGGAAATAGGAAGAGAAGAGCTGGTTTCACCTGAGGAAGAGGTGGAACTGGCTCAACGCATTAGGAAAGGTGATCAGAAGGCACTTGAAAAACTGACCAAGGCGAACCTCAGGTTCGTGGTTTCAGTAGCGAAGCAATATCAGAATCAGGGACTCAGCCTCCCTGACCTTATCAATGAAGGTAACCTCGGCCTCATCAAGGCCGCCGAGAAGTTCGACGAGACCAGGGGATTCAAATTCATCTCCTACGCCGTCTGGTGGATTCGCCAGTCCATTCTCCAGGCTCTTGCGGAGCAGTCACGTATTGTCAGGCTCCCTCTCAACCAGGTGGGCTCATTGAACAAGATCAACAAGGCCCTCTCCAAGTTCGAGCAGGAGAACGAGCGCCAGCCTTCCAGCGAGGAGCTCTCCGAGATGATTGACGTGCCGAAGGACAAGATTTCCGACACCCTCAGGGTTTCCGGCCGTCACGTGTCAGTGGATGCTCCGTTCGTCGAGGGTGAGGACAACAGCCTTCTCGACGTGCTTCCTAACGACGATTCGCCGAGCGCTGACCGCGGTCTTGTGAACGAGTCCCTCAATACCGAGATTGAAAGGGCTCTCTCAACCCTCTCAAGCAGGGAGCGCGAAATCATCAAGTCCTTCTTCGGCATCGGCTGCCAGGAAATGACCCTCGAAGAAATCGGCGAGCGTTTCGGCCTCACCCGCGAACGTGTACGCCAGATCAAGGAAAAAGCCATCAGAAGGCTCAAGAGCCCGTCCAGAAGCAAACTTCTCAAGGGATACCTCGGATAAAAATAAACGACTATTTGAATGACACCAGAAATATTTATACTGACCAAGGCCGTTGAGGCCATAAAGAGCCTGTACGGCGCAGATGTCGAGCAGGACTCGCTCCAGGTCCAGGTCACAAGGAAGGAGTTCGAGGGGGATTACACCCTTGTTGTTTTCCCGCTTTTGAAAATCTCCCACTCTTCTCCGGAGAATACAGGCAATGCCATAGGGGGATGGCTTCAGGAAAATGTCTCCGAGATTGCAGGCTACAACTGCGTCAAGGGCTTCCTGAACATCTCGTTCTCGCCTCTCTACTGGAATGAACTGTTCACTGACATATTGTCCGACAAGGACTTCGGCCAGCTACCTTCCACGGGACAGAACATTATGGTCGAGTTCTCCTCGCCGAACACCAACAAGCCGCTCCATCTCGGCCACATCAGGAACAATCTCCTGGGAGATTCAGTCTCAAGGCTCCTCAAGGCCTGCGGCAACAATGTGATGAAGGTCACCCTCGTCAATGACAGGGGAGTCCATATCTGCAAGTCAATGCTGGCCTGGCTCAAGGTCGGGAACGGCATCACTCCGGAGAACTCAGGCAAGAAGGGAGACCACCTCGTAGGAGACTGCTACGTGGCGTTCAACGATATCTACAAGAATGAAGTTGACGGACTCGTGGCCGGAGGAATGTCCAAAGACCAGGCGGAGAAAGAGGCTCCGTCCCTCAAGGAGGCCCACGATATGCTCGTGAAATGGGAAGAGGGGGACAAGGAGGTCAGGGATCTCTGGAAGACCATGAACGGCTGGGTTATGGACGGTTTCGACAAGACCTACAGGGAGCTCGGCATTTCATTTGACAAGACATATTTCGAGTCCGAGACCTATCTCCTCGGCAAGGAGTTGGTACAGAAGGGTTTGGATATGGGCGTTTTCGTGAAGGATCCGGACGGCTCCGTATGGTGCGACCTTACAGCCGACGGCCTTGACAGGAAACTCCTGCTCAGGAGCGACGGAACTTCCGTCTATATGACCCAGGACCTCGGGACCGCGGAGAGGAGATTCTCCGAATATAAGCTTGACAGCCACGTCTATGTCGTGGGCAATGAGCAGAACTACCATTTCCAGGTGCTCAAGCTCATTCTCGGCAAGCTTGGCTTCAAGTGGGCGGATGACATTTTCCACCTTTCCTACGGTATGGTCGAGCTGCCTGAGGGCAAGATGAAGTCCCGCGAGGGCACGGTTGTCGATGCCGATGACCTTCTGGAGCAGATGTATGAGGAGGCAAGGAAGACATCCGAGGAGTCAGGCAAGCTCGCCGACATGTCCGACGAGGAGAAGAACCAGCTTTACAAGATGATTGGGCTGGGCGCTCTCAAATACTTCATCATCAAGGTTGACCCGAAGAAGACAATGCTCTTCAATCCAAAGGAAAGCATTGACTTCAACGGCAATACCGGACCATTCATCCAGTACACCCACGCCCGTATCAAGTCTATCCTGAGGAAGGCTGACGACCAGGGTATATCCCACAAGGCGGCTGACGTGCTCGCCTCCATTGAGCCTTCAGCCAAGGAGACAAGGCTGATAAAACTTCTTTCCACATTCCCGGCGAAGGTTGCTGAGGCAGGGGCCGCATATTCTCCGGCTGTCATAGCCAACTATGCATACGACATTGCGAAGGAGTTCAACCAGTACTATCACGACACCAGGATTCTCCAGGAGGAGGACCAGGATGTCCGCAGGTTCAGGCTTGTGCTCATCCAGACTGTCGCCGAGGTGCTTGTGAAGGCTATGGATATTCTCGGTATCCAGCTTCCTGAGAGGATGTAATGGCTTCCATTGAACAGAAAGTGCCTGCATATATGTTCCCGACTTCGAAAAAGGAAGTCGAGGCGTTGGGGTGGGACTACATTGACATAATACTTTTCACAGGCGATGCTTTCATCGACCATCCGTCGTTCGGAACCGCCTGCATTGCACGCTGGCTCCAGAAATGGGGCTGGCGTGTTGCCGTCGTGCCGCAGCCGAACTGGAGGGATGACCTGCGGGATTTCCGCAAGCTCGGCAGGCCGAGGCTCTATTTCGGAGTCAATGCCGGGGCGATGGACTCGATGGTGAATCATTACACCGCATCCAAGCGCCTCAGGCACGATGACGCATATACGCCTGAAGGCAAGTTCGGGCAGCGTCCTGACTATGCCGTAACCGTATATACCAAGATTCTGAAGGAGATTTACTCGGATGTGCCGGTGGTAATCGGGGGAGTGGAGGCTTCGCTCCGGAGACTTACGCATTACGATTACTGGAAGGATTGCCTGATGCCGTCCGTCCTGGAGTCCTGCGGGGCGGATTACCTATGCTACGGGATGGGTGAGAGACCTATGCTGGAGCTGACCAGGGGAATCGAGGCCGGCTGGGGCAGGAGGGAGATGCAGAAGATTCCGCAGATTGCTTTCAAGGTCAGCGGAAGCCCGAAACCGGGTGAAGGCATCACTGTTCTCCATTCATTTGAGGAATGCCTGAAGGACAAGCGAGCCTTTGCCGAGAACTTCCACCACATAGAGACACTGGCCAATATGATGCATCCGGACATTATCCGGGAGGGTTGCGGTGACGGCTATGTGCAGGTCAATCCGCCATATCCGCCTGCGACCCAGGAGGAGATGGATTCGTTCTGGGACCTGCCTTTTACCAAGTTGCCGCATCCGAGGTACAAGGGGAAGCGGATTCCGGCCTACGACATGATAAAGTATTCCATCACCACACATCGCGGTTGTTTCGGAGGCTGCAATTTCTGCACGATAGCCGCCCACCAGGGCAAATTCATCCAGTCCCGCTCGGAGGAATCCATTGTGAAGGAGGCCAGGGGCTTGCTCAAAGTGCCTGGGTTTGCAGGAAATATTTCAGACCTTGGGGCCCCTACTGCCAATATGTACGGTATGAGAGGAAAGAACCAGGATCTTTGCAATGTCTGCCGACGCAAGTCCTGTCTCTATCCGGCCCCTTGTCCTAACATGGACCGTGACCATACTAGACTGCTGAACCTCTATGACAAAGTGCTGTCTGTCAAGGGAATACGACACGCATACATTGGCAGCGGCATCCGTTACGACCTCTTCCTTACGGAGAAGGGTTTCGTGGATGCGTCGTCCCGCCCGTATTTCCGGGAGCTCGTGCTGAACCATACCTGCGGCCGGCTGAAGGTAGCTCCGGAACATACGGAGGACAAGGTGTTGAAATATATGGGCAAGCCTTCATTCAGGCTGTTTGACAGGCTCCGTATCGAGTTCGACAAGATTACCCGTGAGGCAGGCAGGAAAACCGGCATTGTTCCGTATTTCATATCGTCGCATCCCGGATGCACGATGAAGGATATGGAGAAGCTGGCCTCAAATCCTTCATTGAAAGGTCTTTATATGGACCAGGTGCAGGATTTCACGCCTACCCCCATGACCACTTCATCCGTGATGTTCTACTCCGGCATTGACCCTCGTGACAAGAAGCCGGTCTTCTGCGAGCATGACATGAAGAAGAAACAGCTCCAGAAGTCATTTTTCTTCCGTAAGCCACGATAAGGTTCGGCTCCGGAACGGTACGCACCTTCGGTGCTATCCCTCCCACCGCTATGCGGCGGGCCCCTCTCCGTTCACGGAGCCACGGGCGGCTACGCCGTCCGGAGCCGAACCTTATCGCTGTCCTGACAAAACTTTTACAGAATGTTGAAAAATTTTTCGTGAAACACTTTCACAATTCCAAAACTATGTCTAATATTGCAGCCCGAAACTATGATAAAAATTTCAGAACTTTTTAATTGATAAATTTCTGTGTTATGGCAGTCAATCAGAAGAAGAGAGCTGTTGTGAGTTATGAAAATATGTCAAGCGAACTGGCGGCGGCTTTTGCAGAGAAATATCCTAAGGGATTCAATGATTATTTTCCGGACCTTATCAAGTATGATAAGCCGGACGGTTCTTTTTTCTATGCAGTGACAGTTGAAATTCCTGACGCAATCTATCTTGTCAAGATCAAGGTCAAGACAGACGATGCCGATGACATCAAGAAATGGCTGGATGAGACAGCCGATGATGGCGACGGAGACGGAGGAGAGGGAACACCGGATGATACAGGATCTACCCTTCCGGATGACAACATTGCCCAGTATTCTTCTGGGGATGACGATTCTTCGGACGCTTAGAAGCATAGGTGCATATTGACGCATCAGGTTCCGAGGCTAAACCCCGGGACCTTTTTTGCTAAAAGGATTTATTTTCCGCGGATTGCTCCGCATCAGGCATATTCCAATGGATGGCATAAAGAGGATACGGAACTTTTTCAGAAGAAGACTTGCTGCTCTTCGGGACAATCTGCGCAATGTCTCGGAGAAGAACAAGCTTCTCGTGTTGTCCCTCGCTGTAGGTATCTGCAGCGGCTTGGCGGCCGTGCTTCTGGAAACACTTGTGGAGACCATCCACCATCTGCTTACCTTCTGGTTTGATGGCTCCTCATATAACTATCTCCTCCTTATTTACCCTGGCCTTGGAATGTTGCTGTCCCTGCTCATCGTAAGGTACGTTGTCAAGGACAAGATTGGTCACGGCGTCACGAAAGTGCTTGTGGCCGTATCCAAGAACGAATCGAAGATCAAGCCCCACAATATGTGGTCCTCCATTGTAACCAGTTCACTGACAATCGGATTCGGAGGATCGGTGGGAGCGGAGGCACCTATTGTATATACAGGAGCGGCTATCGGCTCCAACTTCGCAAGATGGATGGGAATGTCCTACCGGAACATCACCATTCTCCTTGGCTGCGGTGCTGCTGGAGCTGTTGCAGGCATATTCAAGGCTCCTCTCGCAGGTGTGCTCTTTACCTTGGAGATATTGCTCTTCAATATATCCATGACATCAATGATGCCGCTGCTGCTGTCCTCCGTGTCGGCTACAATGGTATCCTATATCTTCCTCGGGGACTCGCTGCCTTTTGAATGCACCCTGACCCCGTTCACCCTGAAGAATGTCCCGTTCTACATCCTCCTGGGCTTCTTCTGCGGGGCGGTTTCGCTGTATTTCCTGCAGACAACATTGGCATTGGAGGACAGGCTTGGCAAATTCAAGAACCCTTATGCGAAATGGGCACTATGCGCAGTCGGTCTCGGCCTGCTGATATTCCTTTTCCCGCCTCTCTACGGTGAGGGTTATGACGCATTGAGCCCTCTCCTGAACGGCCAGCCGGTATCTTACGACGGGGAGACAATCCTGGCATTTATGCTGCGGACTCCGTGGCTGGTGCCGGTCTTCTTCGCATTGATATTGATTCTCAAGGTCTTCTCAATGACATTGACCAATGCCGGCGGAGGAGTGGGAGGAACCTTCGGACCAACGCTTTTCGTCGGTGCGGTGGCAGGTTTCCTGCTGGCAAGGGTGACGAATCTCATCCTTGCAGGATCATCGTTCACAGTGCCCGAGCAGAATTTCGTGCTTGTCGGGATGGCGGGGCTTATGGCCGGAGTGATGCAGGCCCCGATGACAGCGATCTTCCTCATTGCCGAAATATCAGGAGGTTATGAACTCTTCATCCCGCTGATTATCACGGCAACTATATCGTTCGGAACCATCCGCATTTTCGAGAAATATTCCATCTATACGAAACGAATTGCGAAGAGTGGTGAACTTCTCACACATGACAGTGACCAGGCGGTATTGACATTGCTCAAGACATCTGACCTCATTGAAACAAATTTCAGCTGCGTCCGTATTGATGCTACCCTCGGGGAGTTCGTCCAGGTCATATCCACGGCGAAGCGAAATATTTTCCCTGTAGTGGATTCGAGAAGACATTTCCAGGGCTATGTGGCATTGGAGGATGTCAGGAGGGATATGTTCCAGCACGAGCTTTATGACAAGATGCACGTTTACAACTATATGAAATCATCACCTGCATACGTCTATGAGGACGAGAAGATGGACAGCGTGATGAACAAGTTCGAGAAGACTGATGCCTGGAATCTTCCTGTGGTGAAGGAGGACAGGACCTATGTAGGTTTCGTCTCCAAGTCGAAGATTTTCTCGGCATACAGGGATGAGTTGAAACTGCTTTCACAAGATTGATTGACATTGTATGAACCCTATTTATGTTTCCCATATTGCCAGGACACTTGAAATCAAGGATTGGCAGGTAGAGAATTGCGCAGCCCTTTTCGAGGAGGGTTGCACCGTGCCTTTCATCAGCCGTTACCGCAAGGAAAAGACCGGTGGACTGGACGACGAGCAGGTCGCTGCCATCAGGCATTGGACAGATGTGTTCGCAGAGATGGAGAAAAGGAAGGCGTCCATACTTGCTACAATCGAGTCTCAGGGGAGCCTGGCTCCGGAGCTGAAGGCTGCCATAGAAAACTGTGTCAATGCCTCTGAACTTGAGGACCTGTATCTCCCATACCGTCCGAAAAGGCGCACCAGGGCTGTTGTGGCCAAGGAAGCCGGGCTGGAGCCTCTTGCCGACCTGATGTATGCAGTAAATGTGAGGAATGTCGAGGCTGAGGCAAAGAAATTTGTCAATGAGAAAGTGCCGGATGTGGAGGCTGCCCTAGCAGGGGCCAGGGACATCATAGCCGAAAGACTCAGCGAGACAGCATCCGTCAGGGAGACCCTCCGTTCCATTTTCAGGACCAGGAGGATTGTGTCCAAGGCATCGAGGAATGCCAAGGAGAATCCTGAGGCGCTTAAGTACAAGGGCTATTTCGACTATTCCGAGCCGCTCTCCAGAATTGCCTCACATCGCCTTCTCGCTATCCTGAGGGGCGAGAATGAGGGCTTCCTTACAGTCAGGCTCGATGCGGACCCGGAAAAATGCGGAAACAAACTGTATTACGATTTCTGTCAGGAAAGGCGTTATCCGGCAGGGGAGTTGGCATCCCAGATAAGGATGTCTGTGGACGATGCCTTCAAGCGTCTTCTTGAACCGTCAATATCCAATGAAATCATTGCTGAGTTCAAGGCCAAGGCTGACATTGAGTCTGTCAATGTCTTCGGCGAGAATCTCAAGCAGCTCCTGCTCGCCCCTCCCGTGGGCCAGAAGCGGACTATGGCCATCGACCCCGGTTTCAGGAACGGCTGCAAGATAGCCTGCCTTGATGCACAGGGCAATCTCCTGCATCACGAAATCATTTTCCCACACCCTCCACAGAGTGAAAAGGTCAAGTCCATCGTTGCATTGTCTTCAATGATAGAGAAATACGACATTGAGGTCATTGCCGTGGGCAATGGGACCGCCAGCAGAGAAACGGAGGAATTCCTGAAGAAAATCGCCCTTCCTGACGGCTGCAAGGTATTTGTGGTGAGCGAGGACGGGGCTTCGATATATTCCGCATCGGAGGCTGCCCGGGAGGAGTTCCCGGATGAGGATGTTACTGTAAGGGGAGCGGTCTCAATCGGCCGCCGACTTATGGACCCTCTTGCTGAACTGGTCAAGATTGACCCGAAATCCCTCGGTGTAGGCCAATATCAATATGATGTTGACCAGAACCTTCTCAAGGAGAAACTTGACAATACCGTAGTGCATTGTGTGAATACTGTGGGCGTGAATCTCAATACAGCCAGCCCTTATCTCCTGAGCTATGTCTCCGGAATCGGTCCGGCCATTGCATCCAATATTGTCCGGAAGCGTTCAGAATCAGGGGCTTTCAAGTCCCGCAAGGAACTTCTCGACGTGCCGAGACTCGGGGCCAAGGCCTTTGAACAATGCGCCGGTTTCCTACGTATTCCCCAGGCGGAGAATCCGCTTGACAACTCAGCCGTCCATCCGGAATGCTATCACATTGTCTCCAGAATGGCATCTGACCTCGGTGTGACGGCCAAAGAACTGGTGGGCAATACGGAACTATGCTCGAAGATCAAGGCTGGGGACTATGTGGACGAGGTTTTCGGCCTTCCGACAGTCAATGACATCATCAGGGAACTGGCCAAGCCTGGCCTTGATCCGCGGGAGTCGGCCAGGGAGTTCTCATTTGCCGAGGACATACATTCAATCGATGACCTGGTAGAGGGTATGGAAGTTCCCGGCATTGTCACCAACATTACCGCATTCGGAGCCTTCGTTGACATTGGAGTACACGAGAATGGTCTCATCCACGTTTCCCAGATGGGAGGCGGGCGAGGCGGCAGGGTCAACCTCAAACTTCACCAGCAGGTCACAGTCAGGATTATTGGCGTTGACCTTGACCGCAGGAGAATTTCACTCAAATTGATCAAATGAAGCTCTAATTTGCCCGAATATGAATAAAAATACAAAAAATATTTCAGTATTTTTATTCATATTTAATTCAAAATTAGTATATTTGTAATCGGAAGTGCCGATTACAATGATAAATTGCAACTCAAATAGCAGAATTGGAGTGTATTTGTTATCACTCCTTGCTATCGTCTTCTGGGGAATGTCCTATATTTGGAGCGGTTCCCTTTTGTCGAAGGGGATACCGGTCGAGTATGTCGTTTTCGTAAGGATTGCGATTGCTTCGATATTTTTACTGGTACTTAATCTTTTCTCCGGCAAGAATTTACGGATTCAGCGCCGGGATCTGCCAAAGTTCCTGCTGGTATCGCTTTTTGAACCCCTGATTTATTTTGTCACGGAAACTTATGGCATCCAGTTGACAGAATCGCCTACATACAGTTCTTTGATTATTGCCTCAGGACCTGTCTTTTCGGTATTGGTCGGAGTCCTGGCATTCAAGGAGAAACTCACCTCATTGAACATTGTGGGTATTTTCGTATGCATCGGGGGCATCGCCCTTGTCACCGCAGTCTCGAATTCCATAGGGGAAGCGTTCTGGCTCGGAGCATTGCTTCTATTGATAGCGGTAATTTCAGAGGTCGGGAACGCCTCCGTAACCAAAATCCTGACCGCACGGTATGATCCGTCGGTAATTGTGATGTACCAGTTCTTCTTCGGTTCGATATATCTTCTGCCGCTTTTCCTGACTCAGGGTGTGAAAGGTTTCGACGCCCAGTTGTATTTCAGCTGGGATGTATGGAAACCTCTGCTCTGCCTCGCGATACTCTGCTCCGGCGTGGCATTCTCATTGTGGGCCAATACCATAAAGTATCTCGGCGTGGCCAAGTCAAGCATCTTCATGTCCACCATTCCTGTAGTTACCGCATTGGCAGGTTGGCTGCTGGGCAGTGAATTGCTGACATTGAAACAATGGGCCGGAATTGCCCTGGCAACTTTGGGCGTGGGCTTGTCCCAACTGAATCTCGGCACCGCTCTATTCAAACGAAAGAGGAAGTCCTGAAGCTTGCTCCCCGGTCAATCTTCCGTCATTGACAACCTTGACGCCTCCGAGATAGACATCTTCCACCATTCCCCTCAAGGTCGTTCCCTCGTAAGGACACCAACCGCATTTGTAGCCGATTCCTGCATTGCCGCAGTCGCTTTCGCCGACAATGAATGTGCGTTCCGGATTCACGACAATGATGTCCGCCCTGTAGCCCTCTGCCAGTTTTCCAATGCCCCGGATACCGAAAAGGGCAGCCGGCTTTTCCGATATGGCATCCGCAATGCGGCTAAGCGGGATGTCCTCCTCCGCAGCCACCGTAAGCAATACGGACAATGCCTGCCGGATGGACGGAACTCCTGAAGGGCAAGTGGTGTAAGGCCTTGCCTTTTCCTCAGGAAGATGAGGGGCGTGGTCGGAGCCTATGCTGTCTATGATGCCTTCCTTCAATGCTTTGCGCAATGCTGCCCTGTCCGTGGCTTTCTTCACGGACGGATTGCATTTCAGCCGGCTTCCAAGCCTGTCATAGTCCTCGTCGCAGAACCAGAGATAGTTTGCCGATGTCTCAGCGCTGATATCCGGATTGTGAATCTTCGCAGCCCGGATCATTTCCACCTCCTCGGCAGTCGTGACATGTGTGATGTGAAGGGCCGTACCGCATTCCATTGCCAGTTCCAGGGCCTTTGCCGTACTTTTGATACAGGCCTTCCGGCTCCGGATGTTTTCGTGCTCCCGCATTGGAATGTCCTTTCCGTATCTCGCCTCTGCATTTTGCAGGTTTTCTCTTATTGTAGCCTCATCCTCGCAATGAACCAGGATGCGGACACCCTTGACGGAAAACAGTTCCTTAAGTGTCAACTCCCTGTCAACCAGCATATTGCCAGTAGATGAACCCATAAAGACCTTGATTCCGCAGAAGTCACGGCCGGGCTTCAGCATACCCTTTATTTCTCCAACATTGTCATTCGTGGCGCCAATGTGGAAGCCGTAATTGCAATATGACCTGCCCTTTGCCAGCTCAAGTTTCTCCCTGAGCCTTTCGCCGGAGGTCGTTGCCGGATTGGTGTTCGGCATATCAATGAAGGAGGTGACACCGCCGAGTAGGGCGGCCCTTGACTCCGAGGCAATGTCGGCCTTGGCAGTCATTCCCGGTTCGCGGAAATGGACGTGAGGGTCAATGCCGCCGGCCATAAGAATCCTGCCCTCCAGGTTTTCCAATACCGCATCCGGGTATTTCTCCTGAAGAATTTCATTGAGCCGTTCCAGAGGCATTTGTCCGCCGGATACCAGACCATTGCTGTTCTCCGTCCATACTCCGCCGATTAGTCCGTCGGAAATGAGAAGCGTCCCCCGTGCGGTCCCGGAAGCCGTGACGATGGACGCATTCATAAGAATTGTATTTCTCCCCATATCAGGATTTCTTTTTGATTTTGCGGAATCTCAGTTTGAGAACACCCCAGAAAGCCTCTCCGAATATGCTGCCGCTCATCTTGGACGAACCGGCCTTCCTGTTGACGAAAATAACCGGCACCTCCCTGATAGGGAATCCGAGTTTCCAAGCCGTGTATTTCATCTCAATCTGGAATCCGTAGCCCTTCATCTGTACCTTGTCCAGGTCAATGGCCTCCAGAACCCTCCGGCTGTAGCACTTATAGCCGGCCGTGCAGTCATAAACCTTCATTCCCAACACTGTCCTGACATAGACCGAAGCATAGTAGGACATTATGATTCTTCCGATTGGCCAGTTTACGACGCTGATTCCGTCACTGTACCTTGAACCGATTGCAACACCTTCTCCATCCTTGCAGGCCTGAAGCAGTCTTGGAAGGTCGTCAGGGTCGTGTGAGAAGTCCGCATCCATCTCGAATATGTAGTCATACCCTTGGCTGAGGGCCCATTTGAATCCCGTAATATAGGCGGTTCCCAACCCGAGCTTTCCGGCCCTCTCAATGATATTGAGCCTGTCCGGGAACTCCGGCTGAAGAGATTTTACAATGGCTGCTGTCCCGTCCGGGGAACCGTCGTCGATGATGAGTATCTCATATCCTCCCTCGAGGGAGAACACCTTGCGGATAATCCTTTCGATGTTCTCCTTCTCGTTGTAGGTCGGAATTATGACAATTTTCCTTTCGCTCATTTTCAATGTTATTTCGTGGTTTCTGAGAGCATTTCCTTAACAGCCGCCTCAAGCTGCTTGTCCTCACCCCTGAGCACGGAAGCCGGGTCATTATAGACGAGGATGTCAGGCTCAATCTGGTGATTCTCGCTGTAATGTCCCTCGTCAATGCACCAGGAACCTACCTGAGGTATTCCGAAGATAATGCTGGAGTTGATCTGGTATTCCCACCATACTGCCGTCATTGTTCCAGCGACAGGGGCTCCGATAAGCTTGCCGATTCCCAATGCCTTGTAAGCGTAAGGGAAGCCGCAGGCATCTGAGTAGTTGTCCTCGCATACGAGAACGCAGGAAGGCTTGCTCCATTTGCTGTACGGGTC
>JBJEBP010000051.1:0-15591 GCA_051870135.1 Candidatus Cryptobacteroides sp.
CGCGCAGCATCGCATCTATCTTGCGGTTGCGCTTTGAACTGTAGAGTTTGTACCTGTATGTCAACATAGTTCAAATATACTAAAAACCGCTGAATTATGAAAGCGGATGCGGGCGCTTTCATCCCCCGCCTGAAGGCAGGGGTTTTCCCGCGAGAACATCATAAATAGTTGTCTGGATTAGACATTATATCAAGATTATATTCCTTAGAAAAACTATCCGGGATAACGCCGGTGGTTTTCTTGTAATGAGAATACACAGAAAAAGCACCCTTTAGGACGCCATTCAAAGAAACTATTACTTAAACAAGTCGGAATGAGTTCCGGTATCGACAAAGACCAGTTCCAAGATTGTATCATTCTGCCGCCAGACGAGCAACCAGTCCGGTTCCAGATGGCATTCCCAGCACCCTGCATATTGCCCCTTCAACCGATGAGGGCCATAACTTGCAGGCAAAGAGCCTTTCTCCTGTAAGATAGTAACGGCTGTAGTAAGCAAAGAAACGTCCAAGCCCCTCTTGACGCAGCGTTTAAGAGACTTCTTGAACTGATTGGTATAAACAATGCTGTACATCAACCAAGAATCTGAGCAATCATATCCTCAGCATTGGCAGCATGATAGACACGCCCGGCCTCAATATCTTCAAGGCCCTGCTCAACACCACTCTTCTTTGTAGAAGTAATGGTCCAACCCATCCCCTTCGCTATCTTGCGAAGGAACGGGAGATCCTCTTTCGGGACATTGATCTGAACATTAGATGCTTCCATAACTCTTTTTCTTATAGATGCAAAAATAGCAAAAATCCAGCCAAGTCACAAGATTTCATTGGCTTTCTTCTTTCCGATGCAAACGGTACCATATCTTTACTGCCGAAGCAGACTCCAATGTGGACACAACTGCTATTAAAGCCAGCAGAATCGCAATCTTCCAGTTTTATCCGCCTCAGAGTGCTGCATGATACGTTTTTGCCTCCCTGGCAAAAGCACGATAGATATGAATAAAGTTGCGGAATAACTCGCTAAAACCTTGATCAATAATAGCATATAAAGCTGTCTGGATATATGGACAAAGTTGCTTGTACCACTTCATTTGTGTGGAAAACTTTTCAAGAAGTTGAACATAATTTATGTTTGTGCCATGGGAATTATTATCTATCTTTGTATGAGTTCAGGAAGTCTTATGACTTCTGCGAACGAACATTATTCACAAAGTTTAGTTGGAACTTAACTTATTTATGCCTAAATTTGCACTCCGAAATATTGAAGCGGTACAGGGGAACCAGACGTTCGAAAAATTGCTCATCGACGGCGTCTCCCCTTTTGATACGTTTGAAGATAATCTGGAAGCCAAGGATAAAAGAAGCCTTGAGAAGATTTACTTCTATATGAATGAGGTGGCAAACAACAGGACCTTGCCGAACACGAAGTTCAAGGATGTCACCCCAAAGAAAGAAAAGGTAAAGGAATATGAGTTTAAGGATGGCGACCTCCGAGTGTATGGCATATCAAAATTTGGCGGAAAGATAATTATATTGGGAGGGTACAAGAACAGACAAGAAAAAGATTACAGAACATTTCGCTCCCTAAAGGAACAATATTTGAACCAAGAATCCGAAAACACCACACACAATGAAAAGGGCAGAACTTCTAAGAAGTGAAGGCTATTGGATAGCCAAACTTCAGACAGACCTCTACAGGGAACTGGTTGCCTATATGGAGAAAACACATATGAACAGTTCTCAGCTTGCTAAACATCTTGGTTGCAGCAAAGGATATGTGTCACAACTTCTAAATGGCAACTTCGACCATAAAATCAGTAAACTTGTAGAACTTTCCCTTGCCATCGGGAAAGCTCCTATACTTGAATATAAGGATGTCTCAGAATATATTTTTGAGAATGATGAAACATTCTCATCAGTTCAGATGTCATCTATCTCAAATTCCCAGTATAAGCCTGTAAAGCATAGGGCCGCATATAGTTCATTTCGTCTTGGAGTATGATACAATCTATACCTTATCGTATTTCTCATATTGAGACAGTGCAATTTGCCATATTTCCCGACAACTATGTTAACGGTAAGGAGGTTATGGTAAATACGAATTGCGGATATAATGTCCGGTCAGACATTGGCCAAGTGAGAAACATAATTAGCGTGAACTACACCCAGAACGACAAATTATTGTTGGTAGTTCAGCTTGCGTGTTATTATGATATTGCACCGGAAGGAGTAACAGCAATTAAAGAGGAGGGAAAGATTCCGGTTGATTTCCTGAGGTATATGGGTTCTTTATCAATAGGCGCTATAAGAGGTGTTATTCATGCGAAAACAGAAGGGACTGTTCTGAACCCCGTAATTCTACCTCCTGTCAATCTCGAAGGGATGGTTAAGAATGATTTGGTTCTTTCAGGTCAGAGCAATATTACGGACGAGAAGAAAGAATAGGGCTCACTCTTTAAATATATTTGGAGAAGTCAGGTAAAGGAACTATCTTTACATTGGCATATAATGCCCACGCGTGGAATATAATTGCGATTTGACACGCTGACATTTCAAGGGGCCGATCATCTTCCGATGACCAGCCCCTTTCTCTTTCGTTCGATGTATTCGTTTGCTGTACAGTTCCAGTGGCAATGGCTGTCCAATTTTCGATGGCAAACTCCGTCAGCAGGCCTCGAAGACCTCGACTATCTCCCCGAGGTGATTGAGACGCACCTTGACGGCGCCCTTCATCAGGTTCGGGCTGGTGATTCTCTTCCAGGTGATGTTCTTCATTGCAGGGTCAGTCCTGACGGAAGCCTTGCTGTGGAGAACGAAGGAGTAATCCTTCCGGCTTATCTTCTGCACCCGGAACAGGTGCTTGCTGATGAGCGGCAGGTTTGCCCTGTCCATAAGGTCAATCTTGCCCGGCTCGAAGCCTGTCGTCACATCAGGAAATACGAACATCTCGTTGATGGCCATACTGAAGCAGAAGCCCCATCCGGCAACTTTCATATAGTCCCTGTCGATGGCGGGCCTGCCCTTGAGCATACGGTCAAGCGCCTCCTTGAAGGTGACGACCTCCTCGTGGAGCCTTCCGTCGAAGTCCTCATAGACGGCTATATGGTGGTTGTTCCTGTAGACGACGTAATCGTTCGGGAACGGGTTGCCGTCGGAGTCCAGAATAAGACGCCCCTCTTTGTCGTGCTTGCAGCGGAGCGGATAGGCTATAAGTCGGCTTGCAACGGTCATCCTCCTCTGGTCCGGCTGCAGGTCATCGCCTTCAGCAGGTTTGCGGATGACGAACGACACGTTGCCGTCGAGGTCCTCACGCCTACGGTAGAGCATCTCCTTATGGATCTGGCCTCTCGGGGTAAGACAAGTCTGCTCTATGACGCGGCCACCGCCTACCCTTATCCTGTTCGTGTTCTTAGTGGCCACCCGGCCCTGGACACGGTAAGACACCAACACCTCCCTTAGCCTCTCCCCGGCCTGCCTCTCGAACTCTTCACTGGTCATCAAACTGCCGGCGGCAATCCGAAGGGCATCTTTCACATCGGAAAGATAGTCCGGCTCCGCCGACTCGTCCCGATGGCGGAAGAACGCCTTGGAGTCATACACGACCATACGGAGCAGACGCTGCATCTCCTTCCTGACATATTTCTTTGCAGGCACATCGAGACTCAGTCTGATGGCGTCCGGCTTCTGTCCCTCTTCAATAAGGGCGTTCACGATGTGGATCACCTGGAAGAACAGCTTCTCCATTATCGGATTCCTGAGGTGGTTCGCCGACAGCTCGGGCATCCTGTCGAGAGTGCCGGCAGTCACTTTGCCGTACTTGTAACCGGCGGAGACTACAGCCTGTACATAACGCTGTCCCTCCATCATAAATGGAAGAATCTTGCGTATGGCCTTGTGGCTCAACCCGCCGAAGCCACTCTCGAACTCGATGCCGGCGACCTTGCGGGAGGTGTCATCGTCAAGTCCGGTGAGAGCGGAGATCCTCATTGCGAGCAGGTCTTCATTGTTCTCGTCACCGCCTACGGAATAGATGAGGTGCCACAGCCTGAAGGACAGCTGCCTCTCGTGGTCTTCCTTCGGGAGGAACGGGTCGAAGGAAAGCATCTCCTTCGGGACATACTCCGACAACAGGGCAAACGTGACGTTGCCCTTGATGAAGTCAAAGTTCATCGAGTACTTCTCTGCCTCTTCAGGAAAGAGGATGGCAAGTATCTCATCGGAACTCATCCCCTCACGGAACTCGAGCTCCGCTGCAAGGGTGTTCTTTTCTTCCATTGTGATGGAACGTTCCGCATTTGTTTCATCGTTCCGCAGGGTTATGTTATTCAGTTTTTCCCAGATGCGAAGCCTCTGGTAGATCGGAGAAGACTTCGGAGCCACACGGCATCCCATCCGTTTGATTTGGCTCTTGCCGTCCCGGCCCTCAATCTTCCTCTCCCACGATTCATAAGGACAGAAGAGGACGGAGTCCTTCTCGGATTTGCCCGGGCGGTGGTAGAAGATGATTCTGTCTCTTATCTCCGCCTTCAGCTCAGGGGTAAGCTCAGGATGGAACGACGCCTGGCAGTCCCAGATTCTGTTGAACTCATCTATTGAGTCCTCTCGCAAATGAAGGTGTCCGGCAAGGGACTCTCCGGATAGAACCTTCTGGCAGATGAACTGGCCGTAGTTCATATCCGTCGAGTGTAGCTCGTCAATCCAGGAAGAGTCATCGACACTCTCCTTCGAGCACCCCCTTGACTTGTTCATCATCAGGAGAACTCTCGAGAACTCCTGAAGGGAGATCTTTTCGCCCGCACCCTTTGCCCTCAGCATCCAGGTCTCGTGAGTGGTATCCGGGCCGTCCTCGGAGAGCAGTTCTCCTGGCAAGAGGATATGTTCCCGTCTAAGAGCATCTATCAGGCGTTGTCTTCTGAGAAGGTAGCGGTTGCGCATCCTTCGGATGTTGCGGAACTCCTTCCTCTGAAGGTTCGTCGCGGCGGTCTCGCCACGGGCGAAGGCACGTTTCTCGACAGGGGAGAGGTTGGGCACACGTACCCCGGACCGGAGCAAAGCACAGGTCTCGCTGTCCGATTCCGCCCTGTCCGCAAGCGCCCAGGAGACGGCGGAGAGATTGACGTTTATGCCAAGTACCTTTTTCACGGGAATTGTTTATCTTTGCCGATGAAATGTCAAAAGAGAATCGCAATAAGGATTATTCCGTTGTGAAAACACCGAAGCGGGCCATAAGGCTCGCTTCTCGTGTTTGTATAGTCCTCGTATGATATGCATGTCAACTGAATGAAGGGGACTTCGGCCTGTTCATATACCTTAGTTCCTCGGCCACCAACTCATTGAGCCGTGGTCTGAGTCGCTCGATCTTCCTGCACTTGACCTTGCCGTAGTAGAAGTCGATGTCATCAAGGAGTTCATCGGCCAGTTCATCGGGCATATCGCCTCCGAATCCGGTCGAGACGACACAGATGGCTGTGAACTTGCGCACGTCCTTGTCGTTTGCATAGTCATAGGCTCCGTGGATGATGAGTCCGAGAGAGTCCATTATTACATTGCAGTAGTGGAGGATTTCCTCGAAATAGTCATCTTCGGTAAGATAAGCTTCCAGCATCTCCTCCTGATACTGCCTCAGGAGAAGGAAGTATTTCTCATTGGCGACCTTGTTCCTGAAGTTCTTCGTCATCACCCAGAACAAGGCATGGGAGAGCACTATGCGCTCTACTGACTTATGATAGTAAAAGACGGGGAAATCCGGCTCCCGGTTTGCGTACAGCTCACGCTCCCATTCAGGAAACATCTGACGGCGCAGGAGTTTGGTTTCTTCGGAGACCATTGCTTATAGTTTAAAGTAAACTAATCGGATATAGTGTCTTGTGTATGATCAGAAATGACTTCTCCTTGCTGCAGGGCTTCCAATTCCAATACCTTCTTCTTTTTGTTGTCATCAAACTTCAGACTTAACCAGACCGCCTCAGGCGCACTCATTTTAAGAAGTCCATGATCATATAAGAACAATTTTACCTTATTAATAGGCCTCTTCATTGATTTTTCAGCCTTCTTTTTCCATTTGTCCCTCCAATTCTCTTCATACGAACGGAACTTGTGATGGAAGTTTCCTTTATCATCCATCCACACATAGCCCCCAGCCTGAATCCTAGCCCAATATGAAGAAGATGGCTTATATGTACGTTCCATGAGGACAGGCCACACCAGACATTTCCCCTCCCGTTTCAGGTAATCCATCAGTAAATCTTTTCTGATAAATAGGCCGCCATGCTCACCATGAACCCAACTACTATCATAGCATGCCACGCTACCGTCCGGCAGGATCCATACTCCATTGTTAACCGAAAACTTCATTCCGAGTCCCTCGTACAAGTAAGGAGAAGGCATTATCACTTCCTGAGCCTCCGTCAACGAAGCATCTGAATACTCGCTAATAGTATATAATAAATATGAGGGTTGTACTTGTACACCTGTTGACAATGTCCCAACAGTATACTCACGATTAGTAAAACCTTCTTCCTCTATTTCTTTCTTATAATAATCCGACCAATAGTATTCTCTATAGTAGATGGAACTAACCTCGCTATTTTCCGATGATGACCTACCGTCAAGACCTACTTTATCAATAGTGCGACACATCTTCCTACAATCTTTTTTGTCCACTATGAATGCTTGTATGTATGTCCAAATCTCACGCTCGCTCTTATCCTTCATTGATGCCGAATTACAATAGGCACTTGACGAGATGGTATTATAAGAATATAGATCTAACCATCTCTTATCTCCCATTTTATACTCAAGATACTCCTCAATTCTTGGCATCTTCTTCCAACTCTTCATCCATTCGCGGTCAGAGCCTGGAGACAAATCGTATTCTGGTACTCTGTATTTTGGTAATTCATCTATATAGTCACGCACATCAGGGTTCATAAACAAAGTGGGGTCAAACTTCCTTGCCATGACTGTCATATTCCCTCTCCAACTATGCTTACTTTCCTCACCGTAATGGTTGTCAGCGAGGATGGCAGCAATTTTATACATTGCTATCCACTGATACTTCTTACCGATTCGTTCGATGGTGTTCTTTTGCCGCAATTCGCTGGAATGTTGTCCATCAAACTTCTTGAACACCTGCGCATCATATCCTATTTCCTCAAATATCAACTTGATGGCATAGTTTGAAACCTGTTCTATATCCTCGTCCCAGTTATCCAAGAGCGACTGGAATGTATAGCGTCCGAAGTCCCCATAAATACCTCTTGAACTGTATTCAGTCCGCATTGAGAACATAATATTGTTCTGTGCATTGTATAACTCCTTATCTTCAGTATTATCATATTCGAGCTCGTATTTCATAATCTCCTCTGTAGGAACCAGCACGTTCTTTTTAGTTTTGCTATAGGGCTCGGTGACATTATTCTTGTCAATATCCAGTTGGCAATCTAAAGTCAAGGCATAGTCTATAATACTCTTCCCGTAATCCCTTACAAGTATATTCTCCCTTGGTTCTCCATCCTTGAAAAGGCAATTGTAGGTCGTTTGCGCTATCGATGTCACATATTCTTTGGACTGATTGCCTGTACAGCATCCAAAAGCGACAGCAAACAACCGCTCTACGATATAGTCATCATCGACATTGTAGTAGTCATTTATACATTGTGATAGGCAATTTTGTTGATTCCTAAGCAAATTGACCAATGCACGCGTTGTTTTATCGCGAAGGGCCAGATTAGTTGTAGTCAGCGTCCAGATAAGCTGCCGGCAAATAAGTATCAACATATCCTTATCCAAATGGGCGACCACGTCATCTGAAGCTGATTGGCCCCACTCGACCAATTCTATTAAATAATCATTGGCAATGGAATTTCCGGATATATAAGTCGTCCACAGAGCATCCCTCTCCACCATTCTTAACGGTTTCAATATATCATCCAACACGTGAGCATTCAATGGCCATTCCTTGCGATAGGGTACACTTGCGATAATATCAAACACATCAAGCCACTGCTGGTCATCGACATAACTTTTGAGTAATGATTCTCCTGCTGACGTAAGGCTTGTACGCATTGGTAATCCCTTCACAAAATAATCCAATGGATTGTACCACAAATCGTCATCTTTTAGTATTTCAAACAATTCTTTTCCCGTTTTTGCAGGCACAATATCCGTCAAGGCTTCAAACACAGCCTCATCATTCAAATAAGAGCCGCTGATAACATTGTTTTCAACCATGCTTCTGGCAATTAGGTAGGCTCCTATCGTATCATAGCCGAAAGTGTAGTATGGCTTTTCTTCTGAGAAATTGTACTCATTCAGAATCCCCTCATCTACCAATGCCGTCAGATATTTGTCTGCCTGGTCTTTGATTGTTTGATTGTTACACAAGATGTCTAGCACATCCTGCTGTGACATTTTCCAACGTTCGCCATCGGCAATCATCTTATATGCTATCTCATGAAGAACAGCTTGAAGAACTTGGGACGAGTATTGAAATACTTCGGACAGACGTTTATTGAAATGAGCGATGTAGTGTTCGATAATTTCCATCCTCGTCTCATGCTCTGGAGGAGTCTGATCCCCTTTGTGTGCTTGACAGAATAATGTCAAGAGCATTGGGTTTTTGAACTCATTGTTCATTATTGGCCACACGGGGAGAGGAACCGAATAGGATTTGAACATGTATTCCACAGCCCCTGAGACATTCTTCTCAAAGCCATGGTGATGATAAGAAGGGAGCCCTTCATTTTTGATAAAGCTGTCAATCCAATTATCTCCTCCGGTTGTTCTCACAGACACAATCATACCAATATTCTCGTATGCTTGTATCTCATTTAAGAAATTGAGAAGATGATTTCTCCAAAGTGACAATCCAACTCCCTCATTTATTCCATCAACCACTATCAATACTCGTCCATGCTGCTTTCCGTATTTGTCCAATGCTTCAAAGAAAGTTTGCTTCTTACATTTGACATCCAGGCAATTCAGAATTTGATCAATCGGAGCGTTGGTGTTTGTAATTACCCTTCCAAGGAAGAATATCGTGGGCTGGTTTTCTTCTATTCTGCGTTGCACCAGCTTGGCCAAGAGGTGGGTTTTACCAGAACCTCCCTTGCCATAGACAATCAGCGACTGTCCCTTGATGCCCTGAATCCAGACATTCTTTATGTGAATTTGTATCTTATCTAAGTCCGACTTAATATTAGTGTAGTGATAGTCATCATAGTCCAACTTTTTGTCAATGATGGCTTGACGGAAGATAGTCTCAACCTTGTCAATGGCCTGCGATACCGTTTCCAGACATTGCGCATCAAAATGCTTCAACGACAGGCTATCCACTATATGGCTAACGGCATCTTCTGCTTCCGTAAGTGTAGCATCATCTATTTTATCTTTGTATACATCTTTGATACGGATGAAATCAGAAAACAATTTGGAGCGCTCTTCCACAAATAATCGCGCCACTCTTTCATCCCGGCAAGTGGAAGCGAATGCGTCCTCAAATAGTTCGTATTTGAAGTTGATGCTTAGGTCAATTTGACTTCCAAGATTCTTGATTCCAAGTTCTGACTTATCCTTGAACCAGTCTTGAGTAGGGACAAATTCTAACTCTCTATTGATAACTTTGGCGGCAGGAGAGAGCATGTCGTCCTTGTATCTGCGGTTTGTGAAATAAAGAAATGCAAAATAAGCAAGCGTCACAAACGCCAAAGCGAATAACAGCACTGGTGTAGGTATGCTGTTATCTATCCAAAGCTGCAAGTCTATCACACCCTTCTTATTGGCTGCAAATATATTAGCCTTTATAAAAGGAATAACACCTCCACCGCCTATAATGATTGTCACAACTCCAATATAAGCCTTGAACGCCCATTTCTGACGGCGATTCTCCGTATACTTTTTGAACATCTCCTTCAGTTTGTCTGCATCCAAATATTCTTTGGCTTTACCAACAATCATTCTGAAGGCACTACGAGCGAGCAGGAAATCTAACCCGAAGACTCCCAACCAACTTAATAAGAGGATGACTACAATAATAAGGATATAGAGACCAATAGACATACTAGTGCTTTGAAATAAATGCTACTGATTTCCATTGATGCCTCAGAAGGGCAATGGAAATCAGCGTGTTCCTATATTTCCGTTCAGCCCGGTTACTTAGGTGATGAGTTAACTCTGTCTTCATCGGATGCATAGCTCTGCGCCTGCTCCGTTATGTGTTTGCCAGTCTGAGGAACAAAGAGGAAGGAGACAAACTCCCATATTGCCTTGAAGAAACGTTTCATGCTATCAGTAATTTAGTTCATCCATAATCTTCTGTACATCGTGAACGGAAACCCCCAGCCTTTCAGCAAAAGTTTCAGCTGATAATCTGTCTGAATTGCCTGAGTGAACCTCCTCTCCAATAATGTACTCTACCATCCTCTTCAGGTCTTCTCCATTATTTGTATATGTTCGATATGCTTCAGGAGCTTCCTCTGGATGGAGGTATTCACTTCTGTCATGGCCATAACGACCTTCCTTTGCCTCGAAGATGATGGACGGCTCATACACTTCAATGGAATGCCAGGTTCTTTTGGGCACCTGACAGCCAAAAGATAATGATTCGGGATTGAGATGGATTCTCTCGGTCTCTGTCCCGTTATCATCGTAGAAGACTTCATCTACGGAGCCACACACTATCATTATGCTCTCTGATGAGTTTGGATGCCTGTGGATTGGGACCGATGTACCTGGCATCATAGCGTTAAGCATACGCTGCGAGCCATCCGTATCGCTGTTACGCAGGTCATAATTGATTCTCAGGCGAGGGTTGACTACCGCCTGATCGAATAATGAGTTGATGAGTTTCTTGTCAATTACCATAACCTCGATTACTTTACGATTGCTTCCTTAATGCTATCAACAATATAACGGACATCGTCATCTGAAACATACGGGCCTGCAGGCAGGCAGAAGCCGACCTTGAAGAGGTCTTCCTCTACGCCGTTGGTATAGACCGGTGCATCGGCATAAACAGGCTGCTTGTGCATAGGCTTCCAGGTCGGACGTGCCTCAATTTTCTTGCCGAGCATAAAGACGCGGAGAGCCTCCACATTCTCATTCGGCTGGCAGTCAGTTGTTGCGGAATCCACCTGATGGATAACTCCGGCAGCACCTCCTACTGCGGTCTTGATAACCTCCTTGTAAGCATTCTCCTGTCCCTGGATGCGAACGGAAGGGTCGAGAGTAGCAGCACAAAGCCAGAAGTTAGCATCGAAACGAGGGTCAGCCGGCTGTTTGTGGATGTGTACTCCCGGCACATCTGCCAGCAGCTCCTCATAGAGCGCCTGCACGTGCCTGTGATGAGCGATATGCGCATCAAGCACCGTCATCTGTCCGCGACCGATACCTGCGCAGACATTCGACATGCGGTAGTTGTAACCGATTACGGTATGCTGATAGTATGGGTATGCATCGCGTGCCTGTGTGGCATACCACATAATCTCATTTGCTTCCTCTGGATTGCGGCAGACAAGAGCTCCACCACCGGATGTGGTAATCATCTTGTTTCCGTTGAAGGAGAGCACGCCGTACTTTCCGAAGGTTCCGAGCACCTGCCCGTTGAAGCGCGAGCCCATTCCCTCAGCAGCATCCTCGACAACAGGAATACCGTACTTTTCAGCTATCTCCAGAATCTTGTCGATATGGTATGGCATACCGTAGAGAGCCACCGGGACAATAGCTTTAGGGTATTTGCCGGTTTTCTCCTTTCGGTCAATAATCGCCTTCTCAAGAAGTTCCGGATCCATATTCCAAGTCTCGGCCTCCGATCCCACGAAGATTGGCTTTGCACCAAGATAGGTAATAGGATGCGATGATGCGCAGAAGGTATAGCTCTGCACAAGCACCTCGTCTCCGGCCTGCACACCGCAGCCTATGAGGGCGAGGTGTACAGCTGCCGTTCCGGCTGAAAGGCATACGACCTTGCGGTCGAGCGGCTCGCTGCCGTCTGTCTTGGTGTTTGCGAAAGCCTCCAAATCCTTCTCAAAGGCATTCACGTTTGGTCCCATAGGGACTACCCAGTTTGTGTCAAAGGCCTCTTTGACATACTTCTGCTCCCAACCCTCTTCTGACATATGCGCCAGGCAGAGGTAGATTGTTTTACGTTCTTCTGACATAATCAATATGTTTTTGTACTATCAGTAGCAGGCAACAGATCCGGTCTGCAGCATCTCGCCTTCGCACCTGCTAATAAGACTACTTTATCATTGTTATGGTATCTATAATTCTATTTGGCATTGAATCTTTACCCACAGCCAAGAAATCCTGTTTACGAATATTTCTCCCGTCATCTTTCAAGCATACAGTTCCCCATCCAAGGATATTTGGTGCAATGAAGTCTTTATCCGGATTATCTCCCACATATGTAAAATCGCGGCATCCTGGATAAAGCTTCATAAAATACTCGTAGTTGGCAAGTGCCGGTTTCTCGCTGCCAAACTCCCCAGAAATAATAATATCATCATTCTTAATCCATCTATTCAAGCCAAGAGCTTCAATCTTGTTGCGTTGCTGAATTGAGCGTCCGTCGGTTATCAGCCCCAGTCGTACTTGATTCCTTGTTAATACATCAAGTGTCTGAGCGACATCACCAGATAAAGTAATCATCGGCTTGTGGTTTCGATAGATGTAAAGATAATCATTTATAGGCAATTCCAAACCAAGAAACCTATTCAGCTCTTCAAAAGCATTTAGACCACCTTGATATGCTTCAAACATTCTATTGTATGCTTTGATTGCCAGAATCTTGACGCAGTCAGAGCAACCATCACAATGAGCAGCAGCATACTCTGCGATTTCTTTATACGCAGACTTCATATAGTCTATCTCCTTATAGAGCGTATCGTTCAAATCAAAACAAACTACCCTCATATACTATATAATGATGAACTTCATTTTAGATAACTGATAAACCATTTAATAGGATAAGCTATTATTTCGCTAGGGCATAGGTGAAATAGTCCCATCTGCCTTTTAAATGCCAAAACATAGGTTCTAAGATTGTTAAGATGGTGCCCTCTTTGGAACCCTTTCATCATATCTGTCGAACGACCGAAGTTCCCCATATGTAAAATGTCTTTCAACAGGAGATCTCCGTCTTTTCTTGCCTGTTTTGTGTTAGTATCCAATGGAATGATTCCCGGTTCGAAGCCCAAATAATTCTCACCAATCCATGCAACAGCTGTCATAGGACGTTTAATTGGCAACATATCAACCGTTTCCAGAAACAACTGCTTGTCAATATTTTGCTCACATGCTTTCCATAAACATAACCAATCGCA
This sequence comes from Candidatus Cryptobacteroides sp., assembly GCA_051870135.1. Taxonomy (GTDB): domain Bacteria; phylum Bacteroidota; class Bacteroidia; order Bacteroidales; family UBA932; genus Cryptobacteroides. Next base: position 13,319 of record JBJEBP010000051.1, read on the forward strand.
TACGTGACGAATCCCAACTCCTTTTTGCTGACAATGGTGCCAAAGATGAAGGAAAATGTAAAGGGCATTCATCTGTGGAGAAGGGATAGGAATAGAATGATTTTCTATTCTCAAATACTCGTTGCTTCCAATTGGAACCAATTGTTTTACTTTTTCCCACTGCTTTTGATTGGAGGAGTTATAAAAACTGAAGAAACTGTTATGGTTCTCGATTACAAATTCCTTCCAGTTAAAAGCTACATGATGTGATGTCGCTTCGTGAAATGTAACCCCATCCCAAGTCGAAGCTAATTTGTTTGGTACATCAATGCCATCAGCAAAGTATAAATCAATGTCTCCAGCATTTCGATGGAGTGGATTTGGATAGTACTGGCCAATGCCTTGGCCTTTTAAGAGTACTGGAAATATTCCTGCGACATTATAACGCTCAACGACATCAACAATACCTTGATTTAAACGCCTATTATTGTTCTCAATATTTATTATTGTCCCCAGCCAACTCATTAAGACGCTTTTATCAGGCAGATATTCCTTGGGTAATTGAGAAACACCATCAAATATTATTGCAGAAACTGTCTGTTCCTCTGCTAATCGCATAACTGACGGCCAATCCACATCCTCTTTAAAAAGATTTGTATCAATTGACCTCTTAAACAGGCCAGCACGAAGCAAAGAGAAAAAACGTTGATATAATATGTCTTGAGCTGACTTATTAAAAGATTTATTCATATCTTCTGTTAACTGCTAATCGTCTCTCTCATTATTGGATAATTGAAACTTTCTTCTCCCTCGAAAGAAAAGGATAGATAACTCTGCTGGTAATCATTTTCACTATATATGAAAGGACTATACCGACAACGACAATGAATACATACCTATAAGAGTACAAGTTAGTCGGAATCAAATTAAACATTTCAATCCAAACAATTAGGGTAACATTGTACAAATACGACTCTAATGATATTGATCCAACTGAACTTAATAAGCTGTTTACCATTGTTCCTTCTTCTACTAAATCTAATAGAATGCATATTACAAAAAGCACAGGGAAGAATAATACCCAGAATAATGGGAAAACTGGGAATAATTTATAAATCAATAAAAGGATAGAGAATAGTACTCCGTATGACAATATCTGTTTAATATACAATACATTACCCCCCCTAAGACACATTTTCCCAACCACATTCCTATAAAGAAAAAGAGACATTGATTCAGAAAACTGCTCAGATATGGTATCATCACATAGCCCAATGTAAATAGTGCTGCACAAATAAATAATGTTGGCACTATTGCTTTATTGGAACGATCAAGCATTTTTTTCCATAATGGAGCCACTAAATATAGGGGCACCAACACGGAAATAAACCAACAACCACCATCATTAAACCAAAATGAGAGAGTGGAGAGATTATAGAAATAATACCACCAAGGTTTTTCATTTTGAATACATATCAGCAATAGAGCTGGAGCATATATAATAAGATATGGCACAACTATTCTCAGAAAACGTTTATGGTACCATTCACAAATGCTTTTATGTGGCTTGCTTAGAGAATAGAATAAGCCAAAACCAGAAAGAAAAAAGAATATGTCCACACCTAGCTGTCCCAATCCAAACACGGTTTTAAGCAGCGGTGGTAGGTTTACCCCATTGGGAGCAGCATGGCACATTATGATACCAATTGTTGCAATGCCCATCAAGGATGAACGGTATTTTGATATTAGAGATAAATCAAATGTTAAATTCTTCATTTATAGCAATAACTTCCATTCAATATTGATAAGAATAATGAGAAACCCTATCTAATTATATGTTGACGACTGATTATCCTATCAATATCTTGAACTTTTACCAAAGAGCAATCGTACGTGCCATTTTCATGCAATGTTATAAGCAATTCATCATCGTTGTTTGATTCCTTGTATGCGAAATAATCCATCATTTCATCCATATAGTGCACTTTAAAATGCTCTCTCGACAAATTTCTCAAACACATATTCTCCATAGTATCATTAGTTTGCACATTATATGAGCCAGAAAATAGTTCCACACGATTATCAAATATGCCAGCATATATTTTGAGGTGAAACTTCTCCTTCATTTTAGCTCTTGTCTTTGGATTATCAACCACCTTTTGTAGATTAGTCATCAAATCCCATTCTTTTAAGACATCAGTTGGAATATCAATCTTATTTTGACTCTTCTTTAGTGAAGCAGACGGACGGGTACAGTGCGTACAACCAGTTTGAGGAACGAACTGGAATAATTA
>JBJEBP010000052.1:0-3606 GCA_051870135.1 Candidatus Cryptobacteroides sp.
CCGGCACCGAGGTGAAGGTGGACCCGTTCTTCCTTCTCGAAGGCAAGTACACCGACAGCGCAAGCGAAGGCAAGAACTACTCGACCACATTGACAATCAACGGATTGGACTACACCGACTATCTGCCGGACCTGCCGCAGCTACCAAGGAACACCCACGCTGTGGTTAATGTCAAATTCAGCGAAATAGGCATTTCCATGACCGTCGAAGTGATGCCGTACGGAGAAGTTATTCTTGAACCTGGATTCGGACAATAGGAGGATGCGGAATGAAAAAGATTTCTGTCATATTGATGATGCTCTACGCTATGCTTATGACCTTTTCCTGTGTTTGGGAGAAGGAGACGGAAACCGTATTGCCGGAGGAGAGCGGAAGCCTCTCGATTCAGGTGGATTATCGTCCGCTGGAGTCCTCTCTTGATACCAAGTCGGCCGGAAACCTCATCAGGACGATTGATAATATTTCCATTGTCGCCTTCAATTCGTCCAACGGCGCATTCGCATTCAGCAGATATCTCACTACATCTGATTATACGGTAGAGGAAGTAGCCTCACCTTCAGGCACTTACGCCGAGTCCAAGGTTTTCCGTGCTTCAATGTCCATGGACAATGTTGCCCGGGGGAAATACCGCATTTATGCCGTGGTCAATATGGACCGGAAACTTACCTCGGCCGAGACAGCTTCGGAATCGGCATTGAAATCCATCTCGCTGAGTTGGCAGACGACCGGGGACAAGGCCTGCTCGCCGGAGAACAACCAGATGTTCGGCTTCTTCACGGACAATGCCTCGACAGAGATTCCTTCAGAGGCCCCAGAACTGGTTATCGGCAATTCCAATGTTTCACTCCACGCCTGGGTAAAGCGCGCCGTTTCAAAGGTTACAGTGGCTTACGACGCTTCCGGATTGAAAGACAACATTTACATTTACCTGAAGTCGGTCCAGATTCTGGATATTCCTGCCAAGTGTCCATTGGGCAACAACAATACTCCGGCTGCCACATCGGATTTGATTCACGAGGGTGAGATGCTGACCTACTCGACATCCACCAATATTCAGGACTGGCCTTGCGTCACAAGGGGAAATCCTGTGTATCAATATGATGGAGGCCATACGGAGACCGCGCAGGCAATGTATTTCTTCGAGAACAATCAGGGAACTGGAGAGAAGCACAACTACCATCCGGATGATCCATCCTGGGACAAAGACCAGAAAACCTACGGAACCTATATTGAAGTCAAGGGTTACTATGTGAACCGCACAGAGGACAATTCGTCCCAGGGTTCCATCATATACCGCTTCATGCTTGGCAAGGATGTTACGACTGATTTCAATGCCGAAAGAAGCAACCATTACAAGGTGACATTGAAGTTCCGGAACGATGCAAATGACCCGGACTGGCATATTGTTTATGAACCGGAACAGCCTGAGCTCACTATTCCGGATCCGCTTTATATTTCATACGTGCCGAATGAGTCGGTGAATGTGCCGGTGGTGGTCAGGGGTGCCACTTCCTCCACTCAGGTCACTGCGGATATTATTGAGAGTCATTGGTATGGGGACAAGGGGCATAAGTATCAGGGACTTTATGTTCAGGCGTTCAATGGTATATTGACATTGAAGCCTACTGGGGGAGATCTTGGTAGTGAATCTCAACGAGAGTCTGATTTCAATGCCAAGAACGGTCTATCATATTCACCTTCCCAAGTATTGGCAGACAGATGCCTGTACTCTATTCCAGTCTATACCAGGGGACTGAACCTCGGCAACTCCCTTTCCGGATACAACTACTTCCCTCACGACACCCGCACTGGAAAAATCCGTTTCTCTGTGACCGTAAACGGCAAGACCTACACCAAGGATGTCAGGATTATTCAGGTGAAACGTGTGGTCAATCCGGCCGGAGTATGGCGCGAGGCATCCAGTACCAAGACCTTCAATTTCAGGCTGATGGAACTCAATGAAGATGACGACAGCAATACCGGAGCTGTCCACAGGCAGTTCTATCCGACAATTTCAGATGGCCCTTGGACAGCCCACATTGAGCAGGGTGCCGACTGGGTGCAGATTGCCCCTACAGGGACCGGGAACTGGGGAACTTCCGACGTTACCGGAGGCACGGCTTCTGAGGTTCGTTTCGATGTCCGGCCTGGCAGCACCTGTTCTGACGGAACTGTCCGTCACGGCGTGGTCAAGGTGACTTACAACAACAATACCTGCATACATTATTTCTTTGTCAGCCAGGGAATTGGAGAGGTGCCTATGGCGGTGAATATCACGTATCCTGAGACAACCAAGTATGGAGAGACATCGGCAAATCATACTTGTTACTGGATGAACCGGAATATGAAATATTCAGGCGTGCCTTGCGATAATCCGCTTATGGAAGGCGGTAAATTCCGCTGGGGCAACTCCGCCCAGGCGTTCAGGCCGGAGGATGATTTCAAGGAAGGCAACCGGTTCAACGACGTGGCAGTTGACAATCAGCACTATATCTATCCTAGCGGTGAGGCTACATTCTATCTTGGCCATACTGAGATGCCAATTGGCTTCCGTAATAATGAGAACTCCTACACGGCCCGCTTCTATGATAATCTCTGGCCGGCGAAATATTCCGACTGGACCGCACTTCAATCTCTTCCTCGATATTACGGAGTGCTTTACGGAGAGGAGAGCACAGAAACTGCGACAAATACAACCGAGGCCTATACCTATATCAATCCGGGCGACGTAAAAGGTATGCAGGGCCTGTTTGTATGGGACAGGACGAATGGAAGGCATCTTTTCTTCCCTATTGGTGCTTCAGGATATGGACATAGGAAGGGAAGCGACTTGTATAAAACAGATTGGGGCGGTGATGGCGTAAATCGTAGAGGTGTTCTCAAATATGCTCAGCGAAGTCTTGAAATGCCAACTGCGACTGCTGAGACACTTCCGATGCTTTATGATTTATGGATGCGCAAGGGTGCCATCTACTGGTACGAGGAGAATGAGTTCTATACTACAGATAAAGAGAGATTCGCCCACGATATCAACTACTATACCTACGACCTTAACACCTACGGAGCAAATCCGGTTACAATGGTCGCATCAGGCTCTACGTATAACGGCACTGCATGCCGCAACGCCCAGTGGTCCGACGCCTGCTTCGTCCGCTGCGTCCATTATTAGAGACTCTTGTCAGTTTTTGTCCGTAAAAAGGCCAATTCTCCGGCCATTTCGAGCATTTTGATACAAAACGGCCGGGAAGCCACTCATTTCCCGGCCATTTTCATTCCAACAGATGAGGCTGGCCCAAAATCCTGTCATATCAGAGCGGAGCATTTGCCCATCGTATTGCGACCTGTCTCTGTCTGAAGAATTGCCACAATCTATATAACGTATAATCAGATTGATTTACTATATTTGTGTGGGCAGCAAACTTATGCAAGCCAACGAAGGTATGATTAACAATGAGACCCTGAAGCGACTGCCTGTAGGCATCCAGACTTTCGAGAAACTGATACAACAGAATTGCTTGTACATTGACAAGACAGAGTTTATTGTCAAGATGATTCAGCATAGCAATTATATTTTCCTGAGCCGGCCAAGGCAGTTCGGAAAGTCTT
>JBJEBP010000053.1:0-15502 GCA_051870135.1 Candidatus Cryptobacteroides sp.
CTAAAGAAACCGACGCTCTCGTTCATTTGTTTTTGGTACTTGCTTCCTTGTACTTAGTCTTTCAATATTGTCAATGATCTACCGTTATTTCCCAAACGGACTGCAAATATACGCACTTTTTTCTTCTCTGCAAATATTTCAAGAAAAATTTTTGAAAATATTGCTAAAAATCACACATTTTCAGACTCTGTGGCGGAAAAATGCCTAAATTTGCAAACTTAAAAATCAGAAAGAACAACTTGACAAACAAACAATGACATCTCTCTGGAACATATTCAAGGTATTCTTCAAAATCGGCGCTTTCACCATCGGAGGCGGCTATGCGATGATACCTATCATAAAGGACGAACTTGACAGGAGGCATTGGATCGGGGAAGAAGAACTGCCGGACATATTGGCATTGGCCCAGTCGGCGCCCGGCATTCTCGCCGTAAATGTCTCAATTTTCACCGGATACAAGATGAGAGGGGTGAAGGGAAGCATTGCGGCAACATTGGGGTCAGTGCTGCCGTCATTCCTCATCATCCTCGCCATTGCGCTGATGTTCAGCAACTTCCGGGACAATGAAATAGTAATGCGCATCTTCAGCGGAATCAGGCCCGTGGTCGTGTCATTGATTGCGGCGCCGATGATTTCAATGGCAAAGAACGCCAATAAAAGCTGGTGGGCCTGGCTCATCTGCATTCTTTCACTCGTTGCAGTGGCCTTCCTCCGCTACTCCCCTGTCTATATCATTGCCGTGCTGATAGTGCTCGGGACTGCTGTCACCTGGTTCAAAGAAAAGAAGGAGGGAAAATGCTGATCGGTCTCATACTTCAATTGTTTGCGACGTTTTTTGTCATCGGTCTCTTCACATTCGGAGGAGGCTATGCAATGCTGTCGCTCATTCAGGGACAGGTGGTCGTGGCGCACGGCTGGATGGCCGAGAGCACATTCACCGACATTGTCGCAATTTCCCAGATGACCCCGGGGCCGATTGGAATCAATTGCGCCACATACGTGGGATACGACGTCGTGGTCAAGGCCAGCGGAAGCCATCTGCTTGGCATAATTGGCTCATTCACAGCTACTACCGCAATCGTACTGCCATCATTCTTGATTGTCCTGGCCCTGGCCAGGTTCTATATGAAGTTCCGTAACAATGCCTTCTTCGACGGGGTCATGTCCTGGCTCAGGCCGGCCGTCCCGGGGCTTATCGGAGCTGCCGCCATTATCTTGATGTTCGATACCGAATGGGCAGGGATACCGGGGCTTTCCGCATTTGACATCAGCATTGTCACGGAAAATTTCCCGGATTGGAAAAGCTGGTGCCTCTTCGGAGCCGCCCTCATTGCCTCAATGAAATTCAAAATCGGGCCTATCCCTATTATCCTGGCCGGCGGAGTAGCGGGGCTGCTGTTGTATTGAGAATAAAAAAGGGACTGGCCCCAAAAGCCTGTCATTTGTCATCCCGACCGAGCAAAGCGAGAGGAGAGATCTATATAACAGATTGATTGTCAATAGATATCTCGACTACGCACTGCGTGCTTCGCTCGATATGACAGGCTTTATGGCCAGTCTCCTGATAAATAATCCGGAATTATTCAGCCTTTTCCTCAGCCGGCTGCTCCTCAACCTTCACATAGTCCATTCCATACTCTCCGAAGACAGCCTTGCAGTAATTCAGGCCCATCACGTCGTAGATGTCGAATGCGTGGTTAAGGGAAGCCTTGAAGCGGTCGTAATCCTTGTTCTCAAGGCTGCACCACTGTACCTCGCTCAATGCGGCCATACGAGGGAGGAGCATATACTCGAGATACTCATCAGTGGCAATGTACTCAGTCCAGAGATTGGCCTGGACACCGAGAATATGCTTCTGTGCAGACTCAGGAATACCTTCGGTAGGATTGCACTGGTAAACGTTCTCAACAGGGAGATAGCCACCGATGGCAACCGGCTCGATATCCGTATGCTTTGACTGATAGTAGTCGAAGTACATATATGTATTCGGAGTCATGATAACGTCGAAACCGTTCTTTGCAGCCTCGATTCCGCCTGCGGCACCACGCCAGGACATCACGGTTGCGCCAGGTGCAAGCTCGCCCTCGAGAATCTCGTCCCAGCCGATAATCTTGCGGCCGTGGTCATTGAGATACTTCTGGATGCGGGCGGTAACATAGCTCTGGAGATACTGCTCGGCAGTGTGCCTCTTGTCTGACTTGAGACCAAGAGCCTTGATACGCTTCTGGCAGTCAGGACATTTCTCCCAGAAAACCTTAGGGCACTCGTCACCACCGATATGGATATACTCTGAAGGGAAGAGAGCCATAACCTCGTCGAGGACATCCTCGAGGAACTGGAAAGTAATCTCCTTGCCCGGGCAGAGAACCTCGTCTGCTACACCCCAAATCTGGCGTACCTCATAAGGGCCGCCGGTACATCCGAGTTCAGGATAGGAAGCAAGAGCTGCAACCATGTGGCCAGGAAGGTCAATCTCAGGAATTACAGTAATACCGAGAGATGATGCATAGTCAACAACTTCCTTAATCTGCTCCTGTGTGTAGAATCCACCATAACGGGTGTTGTCAAACTCGTCCCAGTTTTTGTCAACCATCGTACGGTCCCTGTAGGCACCGATTTCAGTAAGCTTAGGGTACTTCTTGATTTCAATACGCCAGCCCTGGTCCTCGGTGAGATGCCAGTGGAGACGGTTGAGCTTGTAGGCAGCCATCACGTCAAGGTATTTCTTGACCTCGTCAACGCTGAAAATGTGGCGTCCTACATCCAGATGCATACCCCTGTATGCGAATCTCGGCTTGTCCTGGATAGAAACCACCGGGAGAATCCACTTGGCCTCGGCAGCAGCCACCTTGCCGAAGTACTCCGCAGGAAGCATCTGGCCGATAGACTGGGTGGCATAACGGAAACCGGCAGAGGAAGCAGCCTCAATGCGTACTCCCTGCTTGGTTACATCAAGCTTGTACTCTTCAGACGCAAGTTCCGGGTTCAATGCAAACTCGACAGCTTTGCCGGCAGCAGAGGAAACAACCTCGGATTTTTTCCCTGTAACAAGGGTAAGATGCTGTGCGAATGTATTGGCAACAACTGCACTTTCATCGTCAAGCCCTTCGCCAGCCACAATCGGGGCGCCTGCAATCTTGAATACACCCTCGCCTTTGACCAGGGATTCAGGATTCGGCACAATATGGATTTCAGGCGCTTCAGCGCAACCTACGAGAGCGGCCGCGAAAGCCGCACAAAGGATTTTGGAAAAATTTAGCCTCATAGACAATGGGTTATTAGTATTATGCTACGAAGATAGCATAATTATTCAATTTTCCCAAATAATCACAGTGCTGCGGGTAAAAGCCTCTTGAACAGGAGTCAAGGCAATTAAAACGTTTTTGTTTTAACTTTTAAGAATCATGCGAAAATGTAAAATGTTAATGATGAGTAATTTGAAATATTTTAAATTAAATATTTTGCAGAACCAAACAAATCTATTTAAATTTGCAACCCCAAACATAAACGCAAACTCAATTCAGGAGTTCTTAATGAGAAATATTTTTATCTTTTTCGCATTCTGTTGCGCAGTCACAATCAACGCTTCAGTGGCAATCGCACAGAACAAGGTGAAAGTTACCGGGACGGTCACTTCAGCCGAGGATGGGCTTCCAGTCATCGGAGCCGCAGTAATGACAGGGCCGGAGAACGGTACAATCACATCCATTGACGGAAACTACGAAATCTTCGCAGAGCCGGGAACCTATCTCATATTTTCCAGCATCGGGTTCGTGGAGCAGAAAATTATTGTTCCCGCATCATCCACGTACGTATGCAACGTTGAGTTAAAAACCGAAAGCGTCAAGCTTGAAGATGCCGTCGTAATCGCTTACGGAGTCAGGAAGAAAGGTACAGTAGCCGGTTCAGTGTCAACCGTGCAGGCGGACAAGCTGGAAGACACTCCGACACCGGCTTTTGACCAGGCGCTGCAGGGCCAGGTGGCAGGACTTACAGTCCTGTCTTCCACAGGTGAGCCAAGCGCTTCAGCCACAATGACTATCAGAGGGACGAACTCCATCAATTCAGGCACGGCCCCTCTATACATTCTGGACGGAGTGGCCATATCCTCATCAGACTTCAACACTATTAACCCGGCTGACATTGAGAGCATGTCAGTTCTTAAGGATGCCTCCTCCACCTCCATCTACGGAGCCAGGGCCTCGAACGGTGTCATTGTCATCACCACCAGACGGGGAAGGTCAGAACGTCCGGTTATAAACTATAAAATGCAACTTGGCTTCTCATCAATCGCACGAGGGAAATGGGACCTGATGAACACCGCAGAGCGAATCCAGTATGAAAAAGAAACAGGGATGACGGACGGACAGAACTACGACTATCTGTCCGGGATTGACATAAACTGGCTCGACGCGGTCTATGACAATGCCGCCATGCTCCAAAGCCACGAGGTATCAGTATCCGGGGCATCCGAGAAGACAAACTACTATTTTTCAGGAGGTTACTACAATCAGGACGGTATCGCTCCAGCATCCGGGTTCGAGAGATATTCCCTCCGCTTCAACCTCGAGCACAAGATGTGCAACTGGTTGAAAATGGGGACATCCACTATGTTCAATTTCCAGAACATTGAACAGGCGGACGAGGGGAGCTACACCTTGGTGACACCTATCTCCGCAGCAAGATTCATGCTGCCGTACTGGGACCCGTACAAGAAGGACGGGACATTGGCCTCCATTAACGACGGCTCCTGGCAGGGCCAGGGCCAGAACCCTCTGGAATGGATTGAAAACAATCCATACAAGCATAAGAAATACAAGGCACTCGTGACATTGTTCGCAGAGGCCACATTGTATAAGAACTTGGTTTTCAGGTCTCAGTTCTCGGCAGACTATTCAAATGTATCCAGCTTCGGACAGTCCTTCCCGAGTTATATGCCGAATCTTGGGGAGGGCACCGCCTCACGCAGTTCAAGCACTGGACTCAACCTCCAGGTCACCAACACATTGACCTACAGATTCAACATTGACGGCGACCACGACTTCAATTTTCTCCTCGGACACGAGGGCGAGAACTACCATGCGGAGGGTTTCAGCGTGGCCGGAAAGGGTCAGACCAATGACTATCTCACCGACATCGCATTCGCCACGAGAGTGACAGGATGGAACAGTTACAGGGACTCGGACTACGGCCGGATGTCATTCTTCGGAAGGGCGGAGTACAACTACAAGGACCGCTACTACGTGGAGGGTTCTGTCAGGACCGACGGTTCGTCCAGATTCGGAAAGAACAGCCGGTGGGGTATATTCGGTGCCGCAGGATTTATGTGGAACATCCGCAACGAAACCTTCGCCGAGAATGCCAGAAAATGGCTGACCAACGCCCAGGCATCATTCAGCAGCGGCACGGCAGGCAACTCTTCCATTCCGAATTACGAGCATCTCGAACTGATAGGCGGAGTCGGAGACTATCTCGGCAGTTCCGGAGTAGCACCTGTGCAGCCCGGCAACGAGGACCTGACCTGGGAGAGCACATGGACCACCAACATGGCCTTCCATCTCGGATTCTGGGACAAGCTGAATGTGGACCTGGAGTTCTACAACAAGCGCACTACGGATATGCTTATGTCCGTGCCCCTCTCCTATGCGGAATCAAACGGATACGGCTACCGCTGGGACAATGTCGGGACGATGGTGAACAGGGGTGTTGAGTTCAATGTCAATGCCGACCTGCTCCGGACAAAGAATCTGGCATGGTCGGTCAACGCCAATGCCGGATACAACAAGAACAAAATCACCGAGCTTTACAACGGGGTCGATGAATATGAGACCGCCAACACAAGCACCAAATTGGTGAAAGGTCACTCTCTCGGAGAATTCTTCATCAACCGTTTCGCAGGGGTCAATCCAGCCAACGGCGATGCCCTCTGGTATGACAAGGACGGGAACCTGACCAACGAGCTCAGGGACGAGGACAAGGTACTCACCGGGAAGAGCTACATTGCTCCGTGGCAGGGCGGATTCGGCACATCTCTCAGCTGGAAGGGGCTGAGTGTCAGCGCACAGTTCAGCTGGGTCGCAGGCCGTTGGATGATGAACAATGACCGATACTTCGATGAGTCAAACGGACGTTTTGCGACCTACAACCAGTCCAGAAGGTTGCTTGACAGATGGAAGGAGCCTGGTGACATCACCGACATCCCGAGACATGGCGTTTATACTGAATTCGACAGCAGATTGCTCGAGGACGCTTCTTTCCTGCGCCTGAAGAATGCTATGATAGCATACTCCCTGCCTAAGGAACTGCTCGCCAGGACACGTTTCATCCGAGGCATAAGAGTATATGCCCAGGGACAGAATTTATTGACTTTCACCAAGTTCTCAGGTCTTGACCCGGAAGGCACGAGCAATGTATATGCTGCCCAGTATCCGATGTCCCGTCAATTCACCTTCGGCCTGGACCTGACCTTCTAATATGATGAGAATGATGAGAAAAATATACTACAGCATTGTCAGGAAGGCCACCATCGCGATGGCGGTCATTTCCCTGAACTCCTGCCTTGAGAAGAACCCTGGAGACTATATCCTAATTGGGAACGGTATGCAAAGTGTCTCAGATGCGGAACAGACAGTGAACGGTATCTACAAGGCTCTTATGAGCGGGGCACTCTATAGCGGATACCTTACCTTATGTCCGGATATCCAGGCTGACCTCGTCTATGCCGTACAGGGCAATTCCAACACCTACGGCAATATTTGGCAATGGGATATTCTCTCCACCAATGCGGAAGTGGAAGCAGTCTATGCCGGGCTTTATACGGTCATTGGCAGATGCAACTTCTTCCTCGACCTGGTCGGCAACCTTAAAGACTCCCTGATGGACGATGATTTGATTGAGGAACTTGACTCTTACACAGGCGAGGTATATTGCGCCAGGGCATTGGCATACTCCGAACTGGTAAAATGCTTCTGCAAGGCATACGAGCCGGACAGTGCCGGGGATGAGCCAGGTGTCGTACTGAAGACCAGCTATTTCAAAAAGGAACCTGTACGCAGGGCCTCATTGGCGGACTCCTACAGGTTCATCATAGCGGATTTGGAAAAAGCGGATGCGCTTCTCGACAGTGAATATGACGCATCGAACATTGCTTACTTCACCAATGCGGCGGTACACGCCCTCTGGGCCAGGGTCTGTCTGTACATGCAGGACTGGGACGGCGCAGTCGAGCACTCCTCGAAAGTCATTGACTCAGGAACATTCAAACTCGCATCGGCCAAATCCTACTACACTAGCAACCAGACCTATCTGGACTATCTCTGGACCAATGATGCATCTTACGAGATAATCTTCAAGATAGGTTACACTTCTACTTCGTACGGTTCTGCCATAGGCTCCGTATTCCTCGGATTCACAAGGGATTACACGTATTATTATCCGGATTATGTGCCGGCTCTGTGGGCATTGAACCTCTACCCTTCGGGAGATATGAGATATTCCGCCTACTTCGAAGAACTCCAGACTGGCTACAGTCACAGGCTTTCCTGGCCGCTTCTGATCAAATATTATGGCAATGAAGGGCTCCTTGCCCAAAACGTGTTCCATGTCAATATGCCGAAAATCCTGAGGCTTGCCGAGCAATACCTGATCAGGGCCGAGGCCTATTGCCGAAAAGGGTTGTACTCCAAAGCTGGAACAGACCTCAGCACATTGAGGGAGAGCAGGTTCAGCACCGGAGGGACTCTGGGAGTCAATGCGGACAACTGGCTTGACACCATATCCGACGAGAGAGTCAGGGAACTGTTTATGGAGGGATTCAGGCTCAATGACCTGAAACGCTGGCACAGGGGCTTCACCCGCACCCCTCAGTCATCATCCCAGGCGGAGGGCAGTTCATTGAAAGTCAATGCAGATGACCCATTGTTCGTCTGGCCTATACCAAGAAACGAAATCGAGGCACCTGGCTCGGAAATCCTGCCTAACGAAAGCAACAGATAAACGACTATGAGCAAGCATATTATAAAATCTATCATTCTGGGAACCGTGTTCTGCGCCCTCGTCGGTTGCAAGGAGAGCTATACGGTTTACAATGATGCCGAATACGTTATGTTCGCGGACAGCATCAAGACTTATCCGGTTCAGAAAGATGTGGAATACATCCGGGTCCCTGTTGTCTCGACTGTAACACGCGACTATGACAGGACCTTCGGAGTGGAGATAGTGGACAAGGAAAGCAACGCCATAGAGACATTGCACTACCGACTGGCCTCCAACACCATTACAATCCCGGCCGGAGAAAACAGGGCCGATGTGCTGGTACACGGGAACTACGACAGCATAGGGGCTACCGACTCTCTCGGATTTACCCTGTCCCTCGTGATGCCGGACCAGCTTGAGATGCCGCTCTACGGAAGAAAGACTAGCGTCGTGCTGATGAAGTCCTGTCCGTTCGACATCAACGGATTCACAGGATGGTGCGTCCTATCCTCGACTTTCCTGCAGACCTACAACCCTTACGGTTCTTATCAGCGCCTGATCCAGACAAGTCTCCATCCGACCAAGGAGAACACAGTCATCTGCCACAACTGGATGCTCGACGGGTACGATGTGACATTGACATTCCATCCTGAAGATCCGATGTCCCCGTTTGTCACTATGGACGAGGGGCAGGTTATGAGCGACGAAGGCTCATTCTTCGGCCAGACCCACGGTGACAACCGCATTCTGGTGAGGACAAGCCGCCTGGCGGATTCATATTTCTATCCTTGCGGGAATTATCTCTACATCTGGACAGAAATGTATGTGAAGAATCTCAATGCGACTGTCGGCACCGTAGGCCATTTCTATAACGTCATGGAATGGATTAGCGACGAGGAAGCAGAGAGGCTCCAGAGAGAAGAAGGAATGTAAGCCTCATAATTTCAATTTAACTACATCAAACTCAATTCATTATAGTTTTTTTAATCAACTGGTATGAAAACTTTTTATTGGAAATCAGCTTTGGCCCTGCTCAGCATTGCCGCTTTGGCAAGTTCCTGCGAGGAGTCAGAAAAAATTGTCCTGCCAGTCTTCCCAGAGGAAATGGTGAAGAAGACTGTTCAGGCGGGAGAAAGCGTTGAGATACCGCTCAGCCCGAATCTGGACTGGGAGGCTAGCATCACCGGAGACGGAGTCGGAAACTATTTCTGGCTTGACGACGCCGGCCTGAAAGAAAACAAAGTCTCAGGAATTGCCGGTGACGTTGTCATCAAGGTGGTATTCTCTGAGGATGAAGAACTTGATGTCAACAGAGTCTGCACTGTAAACCTGACAATGGGTGGACAGACCCAGGCTGTTGCTGAAATCACCAGGCTCGCTCTTGAGAGGAGTTTCGAGATTCATACCGGTTCCGCGGATGAATTTGACTTCGCAAGAGAGAACGGAGCTTATGCATACGGAGAAAGCGTTACAGCGGCCGAACTTATCACATTCTTCGGCAATGCGGAATACGCCATTCCTGTAAAAATCATTTCTAACTATGCCTGGACATTGTCTCTCCCGGACTGGGTAGAGGCAGACAAGAACAGCGGAGAGGCCGGTTCAGAGGAAATCATGCTGACTGCCCTTCTCAGCAATGACCTTGCAGATGGAAAGACTGAGGCTGCCAAATTCCTGGATGCGTCCAATCCGGACATCGCAGTTGAATTCGAGATCACCCTCCCTGCATTCGCAGGCAGGATGGAAGTTGATGCTACCGACTTGGTATTCAATGCCGAAGGCCAGAGAAGGATGCCTGTAGGCGGATACGCTGACGCTCCCGGCATCGCTTACGCTCTTGCGGCTGAAGGCGCAGTAGTCAAGGCTCTCGGATGGGACAATGAGAATAATTGGCACGAGACCTCATTCGCTGACTGGGTGGACTTCACCGTCAAGGCAGAGGGTTCCGCTCTCCAGACTCTTACAATAGAGATTAAGCCTCAGGCCAACACAGGAGCAGCGAGATATGCGGACATCTTCATTCTTCCGGCATCTCTTACCGGAGTGGAAGCTGGGGACATTTGCGATTTCAATGACCCTGACTGCGGATTCAAGGAGGAATACAAGGATTACTGCATCGGAAGGCTTGAGCAGGAAGCTGGAGTGGCCGTTGACTTCGTCACCCTTTCCGAGAATCCTGACGATGTCTATAAGGCTACTCTTGAGAAAGCCGAAAGCGGCGGATGGTATGAGAGTTCCATCGGCACCAGCAATGTCTATACACTTACCTACAGCGACGAATATTCAGACGCCGTCCTCCTGTTCAGCGAGGCTGTGGCATCCTACAAAGTGTACGACTACGATGCCTATCTTGTAGGAGAAAGTGTCCGGGACAACTTCTGGCTAACATTCAGCACCTTTGGCACTGAGAGCAAGCAAGGCCGCGCATATATGGAACCGTCCAAGTTCGACAACCAGTTCGCCGACAGGCCGGAGTCATTCATCGTGCTGTACGGGGCCGACGGAAAGGCCAAGGCTGCGCTCTACTGCATCTATGACGAAAGTTCCACCGGTGGATCTGATGGTATTTCAATAACTTACGGCAATGGTACTGTAGAGCCGATGTCACAGTCTTCCGAGCTCTATTGGTTCATCAACAGCGAGTTCTCCACCTCGAATATTTATGAGGCGACCGTATCAAGCGGATCCGTGCAGTTCAACACGGGTGCGACACCTTCAAACGTCAAACTATATTCTGACGTAGACGGCAGTGCCCTCACTGACAAATCTTTCGAAGTGGAAGGAGCCCTGAACGGAATCATTGTATATATCTCCGAGTCCGTGAAAGACGGCTCAGGCTGCATCCTCGTCCTGAAAGACGGCAACGGTGTAAACTTCGCTGCAATTCATCTTGTTTACAGCAGTTCCGCCGTCGGTAGCGCACCATTCTCATTCGTGTACCCAGATTACGTCAACGGAGCAACACTTGAGAAGTACACCGGCTCACTCCTGAGCGAGATAAAAGGTATGGGAGTCGATGAAAGCCTCATCTACTGTCTCACATACAGTCAGGAGTATCCTATGACGCCATCCGTGAATTGCCCCGGAGAGCCTCAGGGCCAGGCTGCCTGGAACAACTGGGACGATGCTGCCCAGGCTCCTTATGCTAATTACTGGCTGACATACGAAATGGAGTCGGCGACCCAGATGTATGTTAGTATGTCCGAAGTCGGCAAAGAGGATTACTTTGTATTCACCGACGGCAACTGGAATGTCCTGGGAGCCCTTGTCTGCACCAGGACCAAGTAACGGAAACAACTGAACTATAATGAATTGAGTTTTAGAAAATTACAGCACAGTTATAAAATGAAGTCACTGAAAAACCATATTCTCATAGTCCTTGCAACCCTGTCCGCCCTGCTTCCTTCCTGCCGGAAGGATGAGGCGCCGGATTATCGGGAGAAGGACTATGGCTATGTCCAGTTCAAATTGTACAAAGAGGCATCATACGAGGGAACCCGGGCAGTAGTACCCGAGTTGGACTATCTCAATGATGTCACCAAGGTGATGGTAATGCTCCAGTACGGGGACATCCAGATATCCCAGACATTGACTCTTTCCGCATACAGCGAGGAGGCTGCCGAGTTCGGCCTGAGAAGCGAAAAGCTCAAACTTGTGGCTGGCAACTACAATGTCAATGCTTTTACGCTGTTCGACAAACTCGACCAGGAGTTATATCACGGCGGCGAATCAGGGGAATTCACCGTAGTCCCGGGCGGCCTGGCTGTCCAGGACATACTGGCCAAGGTCACCCCGAGAGGGAAGGCCAGATTCACCCTCGTGAAGGATTTCGAGCCTGCGACCAGGGCTGCTGAAAGGGAGTACACTTTCGATGAGATATCGTATGCAGACATCACGGTGAAGGAAAGCGTCACCGGGGTGAAGACTTCATTCAGGAAACTGCCTGCCGATTTTACAATTGATTATGATGAAAGCGGTGAGGCTCCGAAGGGATACCTCACATCCAGACTTGAGTGCGACACTCTCGTTTCGCTCAAGGCCGGCAAGTATATCATTGATTCATACACGCTTTACGACAAGAGCAAGAAACTGCTCGAAACCAGTTCGTCGGTCAAGATGTCAGAATTCACAGTGGCCGACAACAAGACATCCGAGGCCGGGGTGCCGGTGACATTGAGAGAGTCCGATGAATATCTGAAAGATTATTTCGCACTCAAGGAAATCTGGGAGTCGCTGGACGGCGAGCGTTGGTACTACAGCGGCCAGGACTGGCCGGAGGGGTCGAACTGGAACTTCAACAAGGACCCGGACCTCTGGGGTGACCAGCCTGGCGTACAGCTTCACCCGAACGGGCGTGTCGCACTTATCAACATAAGCGACTTCGGATTCAGGGGAGACCTCTCCCCCGCAATCGGTCAGCTCAGCGAACTGGTGGAACTGTATCTGGGCACCCACAATGACTACAATCTGCTTGAATATGACCCGACCATACAGCCGGGAACCGGAAGCAGGGACAGGATGGAGCGTCACAAGGAATACCTGAGGATCATTCACCCTGCAACCCAACTTTCAGAGCCGGTGGCCAGGGCATTGATGGAACACGGAATCAGCATCCCGGAAATCTCGCTCTATGCCACCAACAAGGAAGATGACATAATCGAGAAGGGCACGGGCCGGATGAAAATCCAGCCGAAGGATGTCGTCTCAGGCAAGCTCTGCAACGGGCTGAGGTCGCTTCCTGACGAATTGGGGACATTGTCCAAACTTGAGAAACTCTATATTGCGAACGGTGAGCTCGAGGCTCTCCCTGACAATCTCAAGGGACTCGTGTCGCTTACTGACCTGGAAATTTACAACTGCCCGAAAATGTTGAAGGCTCCTGAATCGCTCAGGGATATGCCTGAACTGGTATCCGTCAACATTGCCAACAATCTCCAATGGAGTTCGGAGGAAGCCGGAAAAGCTCTTGACTATCTTGCAAACGGAGCAGCTGCCGGACAGATACAGATTCTGTACATGAACAAGAACAACCTCACGAGGATTGACGGTGCAGGCATAAAGAACATGAAGAAACTTGGGCTGCTGGACCTCTCAAGCAACAAGATTGAGGAAATCACGGAGGCGTTCGGGGAGGATATCGGCATTGTCCAGCTCTATCTGGACAACAACAGGCTGAGCTCCATTCCGGTGGATGCCAACGGCCTGTTCTTCAAGATGGACGACGTGGAGACTTTCTCCGTCCAGAACAACCGGTTCACGGAGTTTCCGGACATCTTCTCGGCCAAGTCAATCTACGTGATGGGGTCCGTGGACTTCTCCTACAACCATATCTCCGGATTCCAGAATGCCGGAGACGGTTACAAGGGCATCAAGGTGGAAACTCTCACCCTGAACAACAATCCTGAATTGACCGAATACCCTACGTGCCTGGCTGAAAGCAAGTCGGTAGTGGCCAATCTGTCCTTCAGGGGCTGCTCGCTTGAGAAATTTCCGAAAGGATCCTTCACCGGAGAGAATGTTAAATACATCAGGTCCATCGACCTGTCATACAACCATCTCAATGACCTGCCTGATGAGATGAATGCGGTGAACATACCGTACCTCTACGGCATTGACCTGTCATACAACAGATTCTCGGCATTCCCGTTCGAGCCTCTCGACAGCGGATACCTTACTGTCTTCGGGATTAGGGGGCAGCGCAATGTAAATGGAGAAAGATGCCTGTCCCAGTGGCCTACAGGCCTTTACAACCACAAGGGTCTCAGAGGATTCTATATCGGGTCGAACAATCTCGGAAAAATATCAGATACGATATCGACATTGATTTATTACCTTGACATCAGCGACAATCCTGAAATTATTTTTGACGCCTCCGACATTTGCTACGCTTATGCGGCAGGGGCGTACTACCTTATCTACGACAAGACGCAGGACATCCGCGGATGCAGTTATATAGCTCTGGACTAATAGATTATGACAATGAAACAATTCATATTACCGGCCCTGCTTCTGGTTTCCGCCATACTCGCAGGATGCCAAGAGGAAACCACCGGCTTCGGTCTTGACAGCGGGGACATCAGCATTGAGGCAGAAGGAGGAATAAGGACCGTTAAGGTAACGTCTGGCGGAAGTTGGGTTGCCAAGACCCAGGAACCGTGGATAACGGTATCTCCAGCCAATGGCATAGGTTCGGCTGAATGCCGCATTATCATTGACTCGGCACTCGCAGTGAGTCCCAGAGAAGGTCTAGTCCGCATAGAGTCTATTGAGTCCGGAGAAAGAAAGGACCTGAGTATCAAGCAGGAAGGCTTCGCTTACGAAATCAGCCCGGACAAAGACGAGATAGAAGTGGCAAGTTATGCCTCGCTGGCAGACAGGCATTTCGACATCAAGGTCAGGACAAATGTCCCTTTCGATGTGGTTATTCCTGAGGAGGATGCCGTATGGCTGACCTGCGAGAAAGACGATGTGATTCTTGACAGGGGCGTGCGCCCGCGCACTGCGACATTGCACTTCACCTGGAATTTCAATGTTCGCCAGGAGGGCCGCAACACAAGTGTCAGGCTCGTTCCTCAGGATAGCGGAATAAGCCTGGATGAGAACATCAATGTAAGACAGCTTGGTGCAGAACCTATTGAGATAGGTGTCAAGGGTGACTCGCTGGCCCTTATAGCCATCAACCGCGCACTCGGATGCTGGAGAGAATTCGAGACTGCCGAGAAAATGGAACATTGGACAGGCGTAACGATTTGGAAGTCAGGCGAAAATAAAGGGCGTGTCCGCTCCGCCAGATTCTTCCTGTTCGAGACCAATGAGGGTCTCCCGTTCCAGGTCAAGTATCTTACGGCAGCCGAGGAGCTATATTTCTTCAGCAACTCCAATACATTCATGAAGAATCTTGACCCTGGCGAGTACATCTGCGAACTCGGCCAGCTCAAGCGTCTGACTATCAGTTCATACGGTCTGATAAGCCTGCCTGACGGATTCAGAAACCTCAGGAACCTCGAATATCTCGACCTGAGCGGAAACAATTTCCAGAAGATTCCTGAGATAATTGACGAGGATGTTTTCCCTAACCTGCGGACACTGATTATGAACGCCAATACCAGAAGCACGATTTATGACCTGAGCAACTCGGTCAAGGACGATCTGGGGGGATTCATAGACGAGTGCGCCAAGGACGGCAACGGGAAGCGTTCTTTCCCAGAAAGACTTCTCAAATGGTCCTCATTGGACACCTTGAGGCTTTCCGTGAACTTCCTCCAGGGCTCGATTCCGGACTTCGAGGACGATCCGACAGTGCCAAGATGGACCGCGGAGGAGGTCAATGCCTGCGATACTCTGCCGTCAAGGCTGATAGGCCTGCCGAAAGTCCTCCAGAACGCAAACCTGTTCTCGGTGAACTTGAACAAGCTCTCGGGCAAATTGCCTGACTGGCTGCTGTTCCATCCGAAATTGGACCTCTGGGTACCGTTCTCACTGATATTCCCGCAGGACGGCAAGGACTTGGACGGAAACCTGAGCGGGT
>JBJEBP010000054.1:0-3568 GCA_051870135.1 Candidatus Cryptobacteroides sp.
AATGTTACTCCTGCTTGAAAGTCCAAATCACGGCCTATCGACAGTTTGCCCTCGAAGCTTCCTCCGAACACTTTTGCGCCCGGGCCGTTGTACCTTTCGGTTATGGCGCTCATCCCTCCATCAGTAGTTTTGCCTGTCTGCCTCAGGGCGTATGTATCCTTCAGGATGGTGAAGAATCCCTCCGCCATAAAATTGAATTGTGCGGAACCGATTCTATGGTACCAATCGCCTGAAAGGCTGAAAGAATGGGATCTTTCCTCTTTCAGGTTGTCTGCAAGAGTGATGCGTATCCTCTCTCCTCCAGCAACCAATACGTGGAGGTCCTCGTCGAATGCCTGAGGGGCACGGAAACCGCTGGCGTAGATTGCACGGAACGCAAGGTCGCGGAATGGGCTGTAACGGACATTTACACGGGGCGAAAAAATAGGCCTGCTTATGAGATTGTGCTTATCCATACGCACTCCGGTGAGCAGACTCCAATGTGCGTTTTTCCATTCGTTCTGCAGATATGCACCGAATATGTGAACGGACTGCTCCGTCTCGTGGTCGTAGCCCAAAGATATGTCGTGCAGCCCGTCGTAATTATATTCCATTCCCGCGGTGAGTTGTGCAGGCATAAAGAAGATGCGGTCGAATTTGTATGAATATTGACCGCCGGCGACGCCGGTGAAATCAGTGGTCTTTCCGTATGCATTCGGATCCATCCCTCCGCCGTAGTAGCTGTTTCTGTTTATATGCTGGGCTGAGATGTATGCATTCCAACTGTGCTTGCCTTCTGGACTTTGGCCTTCGTAGCTCAGTGAACCGCTGTTGTTGATATGCTCTGTCTGCTCGGCGATAAGTGCTTCATGCGCAGGCCTGTCCAGGCAGTCACCGCCTCGTCTGTATTCCTTCAGAGCGTGGTATTCGAAATTGATTTTTGAATATGGATTAACCCTCAGATGGCCTCTTGTCCCTATTGTCAGCGAGTTTAAGGTCGGAATCTCTGTAAATCCGTCGGAATCAGCATCGTATCCATCTCTCGAGCGTCTTTGCCCGAATACGAATAATCCTGCCTTTCCGTCGTCAGAAACCATTGAGGCATTGATGTTCGTATTGTTGTCAAAGGCTGAACTTATACCTATAGAGGTGAAATCGTGTCTGATTTCAGCGCTGGATCTCATTGCTTCTTTGGTGATGATGTTGATTGTTCCTCCTATGGCTGATGCTCCGAAAAGTGCTGAACCACCGCCTCTTACGACCTCCACTCGATCAATCATTGCAGCGGGAATCTGCTCCAGGCCATACACTCCCGCAAGCGCGGAGAAAATTGGCCTTGAGTCTATGAGTATCTGTGAGTAGTGACCGTCCAGACCGTTGATTCTTGCCTGGACGAATCCGCAGTTCTGACAGTCATTCTCAACTCTCACTCCTGGTTGGAATACAAGTCCATCAGCAAGAGTAGGGGATACCGTCCTGGCGAAGATGCTGTTGTCCACTATGTTCACAAGGCTTGGAGCTTCTTTGCGCGAGGAATGGTTTCTTGTGGCGCTTACTACGACTCCGTCTATGGCCAGATTATCCTCTGCCAGGATGAAATTGGCCTCGTAGGATTCGCCTTTCTTCAATTCCAGAATTATTGAAGAATCTTTGTATCCCATTGAACTTGCCACTACTTCGTATGTCCCTACAGGCAGGTTGCGCATAGTATAATGTCCTGATGCTGAGGTCTGTGTGCCTATATTGGTTCCTTTGAGCATTATAGTAATGAAAGGTAGATGTTCGCCTGTCCTAGCGTCAGTAACGTGTCCTGAAATACTTGTGTCCGTTCTTGCCTGGGCATAGGAAAAAACGCTCGTGGACACGACGAGCATAGCCGCTATTGCGGCGAAAATATATATTCTGTTCATTGTATTTTGTCGTTATTGAATAATCTTGAGAGGGCCTCAGTAATTTCTTTGATGTCTTATAATAACGACGCAGGAGGCGCCCTCAGTCCTAGAACGTGATGGAGGATTTTGTTGATGAATATCTCGGGCAGGATGCTTGAGATGTCAGACTCAAGGAAGATGATTGGATTTTCGAAATGCTCCTCATCTCCAGCCTGAAAAATGTTGCTTGAAAGAAGCTGTATGATTTGATATTGGGCGTCAGTGTGGCTGTGTGATTTGCCGCTCCACGGATGTGAGTGTATAATCCTGCCCTCAGGACCCTCGTGTACATGGGTGAAGAGGTTTGTTGATGCAAAAAAGAATGCAAACAACAACAGCAGCAGTGCGCTCCAATATTTATTCAGTCTTCTCAATCGGTCGCAAAAATAGGAATAAAAAATTACTTTTGTCTAAAAATTGTTTCCTCCAGGAAGCCAAAGCGCAAATATCACCCCTTGAAATTGCTCTGTCGGCCTCACAGGGTACGAAAGCGCAAATAGAAGGGGTGTTTTTTGCTTTCAAGGTGATGGCAGCCCCTCGCAAAACCGCCCCCCCTATTTTCCGACGCACCAACTTATAATAGATTGATTGCGAGCAACTTACGCAATAATGGCGAAACTTGTCGGTGATGACCATCGATACCGAAGTACCACTATTCCGCGCCGGAAAACAGTAAGCGGCAAGGCTAGACAAAGATAGGCAAAATTCTTCTATTTCATCGTCCTATTCGATTTCAAATTAGCAAGAAAATGTGAAATTATTGAAAAACTCCCTCGTTTTTTTGTAAGAAAGCTGTGAAACTCGCTTGGTTTTTTGTACCTTTGCTCTGTGATTAGATTTTGCGCTTATGCTGAAAAGAAAGATTGAAGAGCAGTTCATGAAGTGGAAGAGGACTCCTGGCAGGAAGCCTCTTATTGTGCGTGGAGTACGTCAGTGCGGAAAGACATTCTCTGTTACTGCTTTTGCCGAAAGCAATTATGAGAATGTTGTCTATGTCAATTTCGTGAAGCAGGAGTCGCTCAAATTGGCATTCAAGGGTGCAAAGGATGTAGACACTATCCTTATGAATCTTTCTGCCTCCATGCGTGGTGTAAAGTTCATCCCCGGTAGCACCTGTATCATCCTTGATGAGATACAGGACTGCAAGGACGCGAGGACGGCTCTGAAATTCTTCAAGATGGACGGCAGGTATGATATCATAGGTACAGGTTCTCTGCTTGGTGTCAAGGGATATGGCGACGAAAAAAAGAAGAAAAAGGAAGAAGAGAAGACTGCTTCTGTGCCGGTAGGTTATGAGAAGATCATCGACATGTATCCGCTGGATTTCGAGGAGTTCCTGTGGGCAAACGGGATTTCAGATAACATAATCGACGAAATCAGGAAACATTTCAACGAAGAGACACCGGTCCCTGATGGCCTGCATGTTCCGTTAAATGATCTTTTCCGCAAATATGCTGTTGTTGGCGGTATGCCGGAGGCAGTAAACACCTTCCTTGAGACCAATAACATCAGCGATGTTTATGAGGTCCAGAAGAATATCATTGAGGAGTACAAAGATGATATGGTCAAATATGCTGCTGACGAAGACAAGGCAAGGATACGTGAGTGCTTTGAATCAATTCCACGC
Organism: Candidatus Cryptobacteroides sp.; assembly: GCA_051870135.1. Taxonomy (GTDB): domain Bacteria; phylum Bacteroidota; class Bacteroidia; order Bacteroidales; family UBA932; genus Cryptobacteroides. Next base: position 3,538 of record JBJEBP010000054.1, read on the forward strand.
CAGCTGGCAAAGGAAAACAAGAAGTTCCAGT
>JBJEBP010000055.1:0-15342 GCA_051870135.1 Candidatus Cryptobacteroides sp.
TGAGAGCCTGAAACGACTGTCTGCGAGAGAGGCATCTGCTGGAGGGCATTGACCATAATCTGCATCATTGTCGCATAGTCGGAAGGGATGCGTATCTTTTCATTGGAATCCTTGCTCTTGTTGTAGAGGCCCGTGTAGATTCTCTCCGGCCAAGGCATTATCTCGTAGCTGTCAATCTGCGGATAGAGGAGCTGGGCCGTGAAAGTGGCCTGGTAGTTCCTGCGGTAATCCTCCCAGTCCCTCGGCCAGTCCTCGATAGGGTCGGTCAGGAACCATACCTTGCGTCCTGTAGGAGCGGTCATCGAGGCCATGCAGCCATATTCGAGGAAGGCGGTCTCAAACACCCTCTCGCGCCTTACTCCATTGAAATAGTCAGGCTCGCGGGATGTTCCCGTCCATACCTGGGCAATGTAGCCGTCCACGCAAGGGAGCGAGGCAAGGCTGGCCTCAGGGCTGACAATCTGCCACTGGGAATAGTTGAGCAGGGAATGGGTCGGGACATAGCACTTGACATCCAGGCCCTTGCTGCGGCCATATTCCTTGGCGTATGTGAAGGCCTCGTCCAATGCCCTGTAATAGAGATGGTACTTTAGTTTGCTGGACATATATGTAGCCTCAGGAGACTCGTGCTGCGGTCTCCATTCGGTTCCGTAATAATCTTTCCATTCGCGCTTGAACGCTTCACTGTAGCCGGAACGGGCCCAGAACTCAGGCTCCTCAAGATATATTGAAGTGATTCCGGCATCGATCACCCTCTTGATATGCTTCTCCTTGAAATACTTGAGATAGTTCTCGGTAGGCACGATGTAAGGCACCATGTGCCCGTGCCAGATGGTATCTCCCTTGGCATTGACCTGACCTTCGTCAAGATGCCATTTTCCGTCCCATTTCCCGGTGAAGTAGTCCTGGTACTCACCCCAGGCTATACCGGTCATGAAATCCACCTTGTATCCTCTTTCCTTCCAGGATGCGATTCTTTCCTCTACGGATGATTTTCCGCGTCCCTTGTCGGACGGGTTTCCGCCGACGCCGTAAACCATCACGGCATCTGCCCTGTTGTCAATCTCCGGCATCCATCCCCGGGAAGTCTGGAATGTAGTTTTAGTGTCATCTGCAGTCCTCTGCGGACCTGCACAGGCTGCAACTGCCAACGCCACAGCCATAAGACGAAGAATGTTCATAGTTTTCTTTATTTGTGCAAATATACGAAATATAAATGGGAAAAGGGCGGCGGCACTGCGAACAATGTCGCCACCCGAAACATCAAAATCCGGAATTATGGAACATTGACCTCAACTACAGGACTGTAGTTCCAGCGTTTTGTTCCTGTTCCGCGAGGGGTATCGTAGTTTATGCGAGCCGCAGCCCTGATGAAGACCTTGCGGTTTGAAGGAATGGCACCGAGCGAGGTGATTTCCACAACCTTTCCAAGGTTAGCATCGAACGAAGCTCCTGCATACTCAATCTTGTTGCTCCATCTTTCATCACGGTTACGGTAGCCCATGCTTGAAGAATAGCCCACAAAAAGCTGGATATCAGTAATATTCGCAAAAGAAGCATCGTAATCACCCATTGGCTCGATTGCCTCCCTGAAGGCATCCCTGGACACGCCGCGGGTCACTCTTACCCTTGCGGTAATCTTTCCGTTGCTTATCTGGGAACTGAGGAGTTCCACATTGAGGAACGGATCCACCACGAAATTGACCTCCTTGGTGCCCTTGATATGGGTATCCACGGAATTGTCCTCTATTACAATGCCGTCAGCGGTCTCGCGTACAATCGGAATGAACGGACCGTCAATGCGGATATTGTAGTCGGCCTCGAAGAGCTTGGTGTTGCGGAAGGTTCCGTCAGGCATGCAATAGAAGTCCTGCGGAGTGACATTGCCCTCCCAGGAAGTCTCCGTCAGCCTCACCCTTATTCCCTCGGAACCCTGGTCTGTAAGGACGGGATTGCCGTTCCTGTCAACCACCTTTCCGAAGAGGGTCTCTTCCGGCGCATCGTAATTGTCGAGCTGGAAGAGGGAGCAAGATGTTGCAAGAAGCAATGCTCCAAGCATTACAATATTCTTGATTGTTCTTTTCATGATCATCTTGTATTACTCTGGTTCCGCGCTTGCGGAACTCAAATTATATTATCTGTTTGGCTGCTGGTCGATGTACTTGCTCTTTGACACCTGGTTGCCTGGAATCGCGAAATAGTAGTCCACCGGACTGTATCCGAAGGTCTTGTCAATTGAGAACTTGAAACGTGCATCGAAGAAATACTTGCCTGTAGCAGTGGAGTAGAACGGGAAGAGTCCGCGGAAACGGAAATTGGAACCGGAGCCGGTGAGGGAAGGATCCCTCTGCTCGCCCCAGAAGCCGGCGCGACCTTCCTCGTGGCATACTCTCCAGCGGCGGATATCCCATTTTGACTTGTGCTCGAAAGCAAGTTCCTTGCGGCGCTCGCGACGTACAATGTCACGGCTCTCATTGTCACCCTTCAATGGAGAGGTGAGCTCATCGGCACCTGCCCTCTCGCGGATGTCCCTGATTGCCTGGGTTGCCACTGCCAGCATATCATCACCCTCAACAGGAGATGGAGCGCCTGCCATTGCGAGCTCCACTCCGGCCTCGGCTGCGGCAAGGAGGACATCAGCATATCTCATAAGGATGAAAGGCTGGTCGGACTTGCCCTCACCAATGTCGGCGAGTGTCTTGTCAGGGTCGAGATACTTGCGGAGATGGAAGCCGTTCACTGTAGCCTCACCGTATGAGTACCAAGGACCTGCGGAGCCATTGGTCGTCATATCCTGTCCATTGACCTTGATGCTGGTCATCTCGGAAGGGTTAGGACTCATGAAGAGAGTCTGGTTCGACTTGTTGGTAAACTGGTCAAGATTCGTGTAGGTTGTAGTAGCGGAGCTGTAGGAATAATCGCTGAAGAATGGAGATACTGGTGCGGAACCTGTATAGATACCGGCATAAACCTCAATCTTGCGGCCCCTGAACGTATCGTCAGGAAGAATTACATAAGCCCTGAGTCTCGGCTCGGCATCCTTGAAGATATCATAAGTTGTCTCATACATCTCGTAAGTTCCCTCGGCAGGACCGTTTCCTGTCGTGGTCTTGAGCTGGCCGTTCGGATATTTCGGAAGGCCGTCGAAGAGTTCCACGAAATCGAGGGTAGGGCAGGAACCGCCGGCGAGAGGAGCATGCCAGTAATATGGGGAGCTGTAGGCATCAATACCGTGAGTGACAGTAGGATAGCTGTATTCTCTCACGAAAATGTTCTCAGGAGAGGACAGGTCTTTCCACATATCCACCATATTCTGGTACTGGGCCTCCTTGTTTCCGGCCTTCCAGGCCTTCTTGTAGAGGGAGTACTTGCCGGAGTTCATCACTTCACGGGCTGCCTTGTAAGACTCGGAGAACCATCTCTTCGAAAGTTCGGCAGACTTGCTCTCCTCGAAGCCGATGACGCGCACGCCAGTCTTCTCACCGAGACCGGTAAGGCGTCCGGATACTGTCTCATTGTACTTGGCGACTGAACCTGCGTAAAGCATTGCCTCTGCCTTGTATGTGAGGGCTACGTACTTGTTGGCATAGCCTCTCTTGCTGGAAGTCTCAGGAAGAAGTTCGGCAGCCATTGTAAAGTCTGCACAGATCTGCTCCCAGGTCTCCTCCTCTGAAGCACGCGGAAGCTCCATGTTCTCAGGATTTTCCGGGTCATAGTCAATCTGCTTGATTGCAAGAGGGACACCACCGTAGCGGCGGGCCATCTGGTAGAGTACGAATGCTCTTACGAAATATCCTTCACCGAGGAATTCATTGTACTGCATTTCGGAGTTGAAATTGCTCCTGTAGTTCGGCAGGGTCTCGATAAGGTGGTTGGCATCGTGCATGCTGGTGAATGCCTCGTCCCAGTATGAGTTGTCCTCACCCACAAAAGAACGGCAGATGTCGTCGCGGTTTATCGACTCTCCTGTACCGTCACCGCCGAGTCCGCCAAGCCAGGCATTCTTGTTGAGACCCCACTTGGCCATATACTTGAAGTCCTCGAGCGGAAGATGGCTGTAAAGACGGGCCATATAGACAGTCATACCCGAAGGTGATGTCAACAGGTCCTCATCACTCACCTTGTTTTTCGAAGGCAAATCCATCTGGACGCAACTTGCTGAAAGAATTGCGGCCAAAAGAGTGAATATAATTGATTTTTTCATGTTCATGTCCTTTTCTAGAATGAGAGGTTAAGACCGATGGTAAAGGTCTTGTTCAGCGGATAGAGACGTCCGAGCTCGTCATCAGGATGCTCAGGGTCAACGAACTTCACCTTCGTAAAAGTGAGAGGGTTGTATGCATTGACATAAATCCTGAGGTTGAAGTCCTTCATGTTAGGAGACTTGAACTTAGGAAGAGTATATCCGAGTTCAATCTGCTTGAGTCGGAGGAATGCCGTGCTCACACGGTTGAAAGAAGAATTGGAATACGGATAGTGGCCTGTAAGTCCATAGTATCCGGAAGTCCACTCGAGAGACTGGTCGTATGGGTCAGTCCAATCGCCTACAGGATGCCAACGGTCAAGGTACTGCTCGAGAGCACCGCCACCATTCTGTCCCCAGATGCTGTAGAGAGGCTCCTGATATGACATTGAACCCATCGCAGAACCCTGGAGGAGCAAGCTCAGGTCAATGTTCTTCCAGGCGCAGCTGAATGAGAGAGAGTAGTTCATCCAAGGGGTCTGGTCGAATGCATAAGGATGCTCGTCAAGGCCGTTGATTTCACCGTCACCGTTCCAGTCCAGATACTTGTAGTCTCCAGGGAGAGTTGAGTTGCCGTGCTCAATTGCATAGTTCCAGATGTCATCCCAGTTCTGGAAACGGCCAGCGGCCTCATATCCGAACTGGACGCCCTGATAACGGTTGTTGAGGTTGTCATTGCGCCATCTGTCATAACTGTTGCCATAGTTTCCGTTCCTTACGGAAGTGCCGTAAATCTTACGGGTCACGGTCACGATTCCAGTGATGTTGTAGTTGAAGTCACCCACTTTGTTCCTGTGGCTGATCTGGAGCTCGAGACCAAGGTTCTTGTCAGACTCGAGATTCTCCATAGGAGGCTCGGCGCCGACAACTGTAGGAAGGCTGTTCGAGTTCTGTGCGAAGAGGCCGCTGCGGTTGCGCTGGAAATAGTCGGCTGTGATGCCGAGGAGTCCGTTCCAAGCCTCGAAGTCCACACCGATATTGAAGGTCTTTGACTTGAGCCAGGTGATATTGGTATTAGGAAGCGGCTGAGGGTCAGCGGTATAGACAAAGTCACCGTCAAATATGTAACCCGGAACGTAGCCGTTGTACCAACCGTTGCTGCTGGTCTCGCCTCCACGGTATGTATAACCGGTCTGCCACTCATAGTTCACAGAGCTGTCATCTCCGAGGACACCGTAGCTTGCACGGATCTTCAACTGGTTGATGAAGTTGGCCCCGGAGTTCTTGAACCAAGGCTCCTGGCTGATACGCCATGCTGCGGACACTGAAGGGAAGAAGCCCCACTGATGTCCCTTGGCGAACTTCGATGAACCGTCATAACGGAACTGTGCCTCAACGATATACCTGTCATCGTATGAATAGTTCAGACGGGAAATGAGAGCCTCGTATGACTTGTCATAGAAAGAACCGGTACCTGCATCGATACCTACCTGCTGGTTGTCCTTGGTAAGGGCTGTGAAGTATGGATTGGAGAACATGAGCTCGCCGGATGCATTGAAGTTTTCACCGACGAATCTCTGCGCCTCCCAACCTACGAGAGCACCGACTTCGTGCTTGCCGAATTTGCGGTTGTAGTTGAGCATGAACTGCATGAGGCTCTGCTTGCGGTCGTAAGCGGCCTTCTCAAGCTTGTTCGGGGAGCTGTTGGCAAAGAGCTTCTGTGTGTAGGTGCCGTCACCGTTGTTCATGTAGAGATAGTACTCCTTGCGGAATGTCTCATTGTTGTCGTAACGGAAATCATAGCTGTAGAGAGCCTTTGCGGAAAGTCCCTTGAGAGCATCTACATGCTCGCCGAAATCGAAATTGAGGGAGCCTGAAGCCTGGAGCTGTTTCTTCCTGTACTTCCTGTAACCGGAGACATCGGAAGTCATCATTGCCACGGCATTCTCATCGAGGTCGAGACCGTTATAGTTGAGCATTGTGTGCTCCTTGTCAGCGTATGCCGGATAGAGGACACCCCTGGACCAGTAGTTTCGGATAATGTTCACCGAGCTGGTATATGGGTTGATCTGGGTGTCGCTGAGAGCCGCGATGTTCACGTCAAGTTTGAGACCCTTGAGAATCTGGGCCGTGACATTGGAACGGAGGTTGTACTTGCTGTAGTTGAGGTCACCTGACTTGAAGAAGCCTTCCTGATAGATGTAACCCATTGATACATAGTACTGTATCTTCTCAGTACCACCTGAAACGCTGATATTGTGCTGGGTCTGCGGAGCCATTTTCGCAAGAACGTCGTTGTTCCAGTCGCCTGACTCCCTTGTGCCGTCAGCATACTCGGCTGCAACTTCAGGGGAATAAATGATGGATCCCGTACCGGTTACGGTATTGAGGGCCCTCTCGTTGTAAAGGTCAATGGTTCCCTGAACGTCGGCAAGAGCCGGCATCCTGGAAGGAGTCTGGAACACGAAGGCTCCATCGTAGTTCACTGTCAATTTCTCTCCGGAACCCTTCTTGGTGGTCACGAGAATTACACCGTTACCTCCACGGACACCGTAGATGGCTGCAGACGCATCCTTGAGCACTGACACATTCTCGATATCGGAAGGGTTGATGCGGTTGAAATCGTCAATCGAACGCGGAACACCGTCAATTACGACCATCGCTGAGCCCATGCCTCGGATATCAATGTTGGATGCATAAGCACCCGGCTCGGCAGACTTCTGCCACACACGCAGGCCAGGAACACGTCCGGTAAGCATATTCTGCGGGTTCTCGGTCTTGGTCTTTATGAGATCGTCGGAGCCGATGCCTGAGATGGCACCTGTCACGGAGCCTTTCCTCTGGGTTCCGTAACCCACTACGACAACGCTTTCGAGAAATGTATTGTCCTCCTTGAGAACGACATTGATTACCTCTCTTCCATTGACAGCCATCTCTGTCGAGATGAGGCCGAGAGAAGAGAATTCAAGTACAGCATTGGACGGAACCTTGATTTCATATTCTCCGTCCAGTCCGGTAGGGACGCCTGTAGTCGCGCCCTTGACCATTACGCTGGCACCGATGATAGGCTCACCCGCCTCATCAAGCACTGTACCTTTGACCGTAATGGTATTCTGTGCGAAAGCCGCGACAGAAAGCCCAATCGCCATGATGGAAGCCGCTGTCTTGACCAGAAACGCTCTGATTATACCAGAATTCATAATACTTAAGTTGGTTGTTTCGTAATTTGAAGATTACTTCTCTGAATGATACCTTGAAAGAACTGCATATTCGGCAGCGAAAGTGAATGCGAACATACCCTCGACCTCGTTCTTGCCTTCTTCCTTGTTCCATCCGCCAAGGAGGCTTGGAGGAAGCATTCCCTTGTAGAGGAAATTTTCGTAGGCATAGTCGAGATTGTCCTGGAAGCTGGCGATAGGAGTTTCCGTGCCCGGGTATGCCTTGCAGGCATCCACCCAGGAGCGCATAAGCACTCCGTTGAACCAGTTGTTGAAGCCACTCACGCTGTAGGCATACTGTCCCTTGGTATTCTTGGTCGCAAAGTAGGCAAAGCTCTTGTCCGTCATCGAGACAATGTCGCTTTGGTAAGTCGCATCCCCTGTCGCACGGAGAAGGTCCGCCGCTCCGGAAATCATTGAACCGGTATTGTAGGAATATGCCGGGTCGCAGAAGTCACGCAAATCGGCCGGCTTCCTGTAAACCACGCCTCCGATGGTCTCGGTCTGGATTCCGTTGAGGGATGAACCGTTGAGATTGTCCGCAAACAGCCCGATTACCTTCGGGTCGTTGCTTCCGACATTGTCCTTTGTGTACATCAGGTTCCTGACCTGCCACTCATAGACTTTCTCGGCGAACATCAGGTAATAGTCCGCCTTGTTCATCTCCTCGGAGATGCGCTTGAAGCCGTTCTCCGCATCAATGTGACGGTAGGTTACGGTTTCCGGCCTTCCCTTGTAAATTTCGTGAAGCCATACAAGAGGACTGACTATCGGACCGTTGCTGCACGAATGCTTGGAATAATAGCCCGGGCCCCAGGTGATTCCACCACGCTCCTCGCCATTCTTTATCGTACAGTCCCATCCGTCCAGGACGTACTCCGCAAGATACTCTGCCTTTTCGAGATATGAAGCTGTGCCTGTGAGCCTGTAGGACTCGATGAGTTCCCTCACGAGCCACATCTGGTCATCGTACACATTCTCTATCCCGGCGACATTCGCGGAATTCGCGGAACTTGCCCGGTTCACCGCATATACGCTCCAATCCCTGGTCTGGGTGAAACCGACAAGCGTGAAGGTTCCCCTGTAATAGTCCAGGCCGGACACGAGCTTGGAAAGGATGCCTGCATATTTGCTGAATTTCCTTTCGTAAATATCGGTGTTCCCCTTTGCCTTCTGCTGTTCCAATGCCGACAGTATGGCATTCACCGCCTCAATTGAGGAAGTGTACATCCATACGCTGCCTTTCTCGCCCGACCTCTGCCCGGTATATGGATTGTACTTGCGGGCCATTGCCATTCCGGCACCCTGGTCGAAGTAGTTCTCATACGCCTGGTCGAAGAGTTCCATCGAACGGTTGAGATTCTCGACAGCCTTGTCGGCCACGACAACCGGAGTCTCCGGCTCGTCGCCTTTCTCATCGGCAGCGTCACATGACAGCGGGCACAAGAGCACCGCTGCCATTATAACGCTTATCGGAAGGAATCTTTTCATCATCATTATTGAATTTCAATGCTATGGAGACAGATCTTCTGCTCACCGCCACGGTTAGCGCCCTTGTGGACCGCAAGAGTGAAGACAACATCCTGGCCGTTGAATGCGGAGAGATCGTAAACGAAGACTCCATACTCGTCCGGAACATCGAGACCACCCTTCTCGTGGATGAATTCGAAGCAGTCAGTGCCTTCAACCTTGTTCAGCTGGTCAATCACTGATGATGCGTCAGGAGTGAGGAAATGCATCTCTCCGTCGGTAGTGATGGCAGCAACTGAGAATGTAGTAGGCACTGTTCCGTCGAAGTTGCGCATGTGAACTTTTACAGTATTGTGGCCTGCCGCAATGCTGAGCTTGGAGTAGAAGTATGACTCAGGGACATCGTAATTGGCGTCCACGTCACTTCTTGTCTTGAATACGAAGCCCTCTCCTGCAAGAGGCTCGGTATCCTTGGATACATACTGGAAGCCCCACTCTGAGCAGATGTGGCCGGTTCCGGCCCAATTCTTATATGCAGGGTTGCTCTTGTCCTTGACAGTAACACCTGAAGGAGTGTATCCAATCACCTTTGAAAGAGGGTTCGGCATAATGGAGCGTACCTCCTCCTTGGTCATGTGCCATCCGGCCTTGACCTCCTCGGCACCTGCAGACTCGAGGAATGCATCTCTTTCAATGCGTGAAGAAGCGAAGGAAACGTGTGAAATACAGAGCTGGTTCCACTCGCCATCTTTGCTGACATAACGTCCGATGGCGATGATAACCTCCTTGCCATCGTATGCGCTGAGGTCAAAGTCGTAAGTAGCATAGTCACCGTTGGTGTGCTTGCTGATTCCATTGTCTCCGCCAATCTTGACAGCTACAGGCTCTGCCTCGCTGAGGTCAACTACCTGGACTCCCCAGTATGCAGGGCTCTCATCGGATGCCTGATGGCAGCGTACATTGACTGACATTATGTGGTTGTCACTGGTAATGAGCTTGCTTCCGTAGGTGAAGGTGTTGAAGATATCCATATTCACGTCTTCAGCCTTGGTCGGCTCGTTGGTGAAGCGGAGGGTACATCCCTCATTCTGCATCTCCCAGCCGCCTACCCATCTCTGGAACTGGGCTGACATGAATACTGTTGACCAGTCTTTCTCACCGCCGCCGTTGCCGTAACCGCCACGGTACTCGTTGATATACCACTTAGGAGTGTCCTTGAGATCCTGGGCTGAAAGGCCTGGCAGGATTTCCTTGCCGCCGAGCATGATATCCTCAATCATTGCCTGGCCATCCTCGTTGAAGTCTTCAACCTTGACAGTCTTGGTAATGGTTGCGCAACCGCTCTTGGTGATGGTGAGGGTGTACTCCTGGAGGGTAAGGTTCTTGAACTCATATACACCGTCCGAACCTGTGGTAAGGCTCTGTACGCCAATCGATACGGATACACCGGCGAACGGTGCGTTGTTCTCCATTGCATTGAGAACTCGTCCGCTGATCGAAGCCGATGCGAACTCAAGAACAGGAGAAAGGAAGACAGCACCTGACTTGAACTGCTCCTGGGTGACGGTCATCGATACTTTTGAGAAACCTTCTTTCTCGAAAGTCACGAAACCTGCATTTGAAGGAACGACAGGAACGGCGAAGGTTCCGTCGTAGTCGGACTTGGTCTGTGCGACCACCTCTTTCGAAGAGTCAGTAGTCCTTACAATCACATCTACATCTTCAAGAGTGTTGCCATAGGTGTCCTTTACCACACCGCAAATGGCAGCAGTTTCTGATGATGGAGTAGTGCCATCGTCATCATTGTTGCAGGACACAGCCGAGAAGGCTGAGCCCGCAGCGAGAACTGCGAGTACGAGTACTCGGAAAAGATTCCTTTTTTTCATGGATTCCTTTTGAATTGGTTAAACTTATGTGGGTTGACTTATTTTATTGTCTTGAGGATTTCTATCGTCTGTTCGCGTCTTTTGGCCATCCTGATACGCCAGACGAGTTCCTGGATGCTTACCGGCACCACGGATGAAGGTGCCTGTCTTATGCAGGCGGCGGCAGCAGCGGCACCCCTGTAGCCTGAGAAATTGCTCCAGGCGTGAACTATTATTGCGTCATAGGAGTCATCGCCGACCTCATTGTCCTTTATATACTGGGCGACTTCCTTCGGATTGCCCATTCCGCGCTCCACGCTGCTGGCATCCTTCCAAACCGCATACTTGGTGGATACCACCGGAATGTCGTATCCTTTCTTGTTCTTGCACCAGAGCACGCGTCCGCCTCCGGCTGAATAAGGGTCATACTGGATGGTGACAATGCCCTCGAGCTGGTCGTTGGCATCCACGAATGCCTGATAGGCCTCCATTGCAGCCGATGAATCCCAGGACATCGCCATAAGGTGAAGAATCTTCAGCCTGTGCTGCCTCATATGGGCTGCCGTGCGCTCTGCAAGCTGCTTGAGAGCTCCTTTCCGGTCAGCTGAAGCCTCAGCATAGGTATCAACATAGAAATATCCGCCGCCGAAACATTCCATCAATGTCCCCTTGCTGTTCTGGAGGGAGTAGAGCTCCTTGAAACGGACAGGTGAAAGTTCGCTCATTGCCTGGCTGCAGAGTCCGTAGCTCATGCAGGAGGTCTCGTTGGTCGGAAGCGTATAGAAATCATTTGTGAAGCCGTCTCCCATTGTCCACTGGTAGTTGTCTCCGTCGGAAAGGAAGAAGGCGGTGAAGTTTCCGTGCTTGTCATAGTCTATATCCCTCGGGTTGATGACATCCGCAAGCACCTGCTCCTGACGCTGTCTTGAGCCGGCCGATGTGAGGGAATGGTTATAGCTCCAGTCCGCTGCAAGCATAAGTTTTCCATAGCGTGACACTTTTCCGACAAATACGTCCTCGCCGGCCACACCGTTCTCCCATCCGAGCACAGGGGCATTCGGCACGAGCCAGGCAAGCACCTCATCGAAGAGATTGTTGTTCTGTCCTCCGTCCGGGGCTCCGAATTTCTTGTTGAGATTGAAGCAGAAGAGTCTGTTCTTGATGGCAAATTCCCTGAGTTCCCCGGTCTGGACAGGCATGACCACAAGCGCCTTGTTGCTGCATTTGTCCTTGAATTCCCTCCAGGCATCCTCCGTCGTCTTGGAACGGGCATCGTATTTCATCTCATAGCCGGCTTCCTTGAAGATGGACTCGTCCCTTACATCCACGATAATGCTGTTGTAAACGTGGGCGGCAACAGTGGCAACCTCGTTGCTCTCGGGATTGTTCGTGACGTCGGTAAGCACGTATCCGTCAATAAGATCCTTCACTGTGCCCTCTGGATAGGACTTGGTGCAGAGTTCAATGGCTGTCTGGCGTCCCAGTTCCGGTCCAAGTTCCTGCTTGCAGGCCGCATATCCGGCACCTTCTACCTCAAGCCAGATACCTACATCAGTCCTGCCTTCGTCCATAGCCCTGTTTACAAGACCGGCAAGTGACTGGGCGAGAAGGTGATACTGCAGTCCATACTGGTGCTCGCTCTTGCCCAGATCATTCCTGTCACCGCGAGTCTCCACATCGACGCAGGTCCAGTGTTTAGCCGGAACACGGGAGGTTTCAGGCATATAGTACTGCCCGGCATCCGAAATCTTGTCATATATATCTATATAGGACTGGGCATCCGGATTGGGAGTAAGGTCAATTTCTCCATTGCCGTCAGTTTTGTTGTCATCGCCGGACTTGATATTGTCCGAACAAGAGCAGGAGAAAAAGATGCTGATTGCTGTAAGCAGCTCAAGAATCAGCCTGGATTGTGAATTAGTGGTCATTTCAGTCATTAGTTTGTAAAACGGTTTGCAAAATAAAGCGGCACAGATTAAGAATTCGGTTAAAACAGGGTTAAAAATCAAAAAATTTACTAAATTTAACCGCGATTTTGAACAAACTGAACTGATGAACCAACCCACTTCGGCCAAAAATGGCCTTCGGACCGCGCTTTCGATACTGCTGATCACACTGACAATCAGCTCTGTTTCCGGACAGGGCCTGAGGTTCAAGGGCCTTGAGGAGGCCATTGATGACAGGACCTCATACTCCGTGTTTGACAACAGGACTCCGTCCTTCGAGAAAGAAATCGACATCAGGTTCCGGTTCCAGAGTTACAGGGATGCCGAGAGAGGAATCATTTTCAGGCTCGCCGACAAGAAATCCGGAACAGACCCGGCAGTCATTCTCTTCTATGACGGAGCTGCGAGTGACCATCGCTTTTACGTAAACATCGAGAACAGGCTAACCGCCATATCGCTTACAATACCGAGAAAAGAAAAAGGAAACGTCTCCGAGTGGCTTGCCGTGGACTTCCGTCTGTATCTCGACAAGGATTCAATGATGCTCGCCGTCGACCGGGACACGGCATTCGCCGCCTCCGGAATTACAAAATCCAGCATCCATCCTGAACTTGTATTCGGGCGCAATACCTATCTCATTGACATTCCTTCATTTACAATCAAAGACCTGACAGTCAGCGATTTGACGACAAGGTACACCTTCCGTCTCAATGAGGAGCGCGGTCAGATTGCAAGAGATGACAGGAGAAGAATCAAGGGAAAGGTGCAGAATCCCGTCTGGGTTTCGGAGAACAGCCGGAAATGGCAATTGTTTTTCGAGAACAGTTCGGATGAATTATTGTGCGCCGGCTACGACCCTACGGCACATGAACTGACAGTATTTTGCAGAGACTCGATCAGCACCTGGAATACCCGGACAAGGAAGCGTCGCAGTATGGTATTCAGGAACAAGTGCCCGGTGGCATTGACATTGGGGACAAACTTTCTCGACACCAGGACAGGCAGCATATACGCCTACGAGGTGCGTTATGACAAAGACTGGAAAGGGCCGGTAACAATGGCCAGGCTCGACACTGCACGACTGGTATGGAGCCCCGTTTCCGAGCAGCAGCTTGACATGCAGATGCATCATCACTGCGAATGGCTGGACACCCTGAACGGTGAGTTCTACATTTTCGGAGGCTTCGGAGACAGACGCTACAACGGTGATTTCTACAGATTCAATCTTGAACTGAAGGAATGGAACAAATGTCCCCAGCCTTCCGGTGACAGGATTTGGCCAAGATATTTCTGTTCAATAGGATATGACAGGGACGAGAACGCCCTTTACATATATGGAGGAATGGGGAACGAGAGCGGCGAGCAGATAGTCGGAAGGCAGTACTTCTATGATTTGTACAAGGTGGACCTCAATGAACTGAACGTTGAGAAGAAATGGTCAATTGCCAATCAGGATGAGCTGAACACCGTGGCTGCCAGGAATATGATCCTGAGCGGGGACGGCTATTTTTACGCATTGTGCTATCCTGAAAGCGAGACGGAGTCCGAACTCCAGCTAACCAGATTCTCCATAAAGGACGGAAGCAGGGAGATGCTCGGCAATACAATACCTATTTTCTCGGACAAGATTACCACAAATGCCAATCTCTACCTGGATGAGACCCTTGGAAAGATGATAGCCACTGTGGAGGAGTCAAAAGATGACATCAGTTCCTCCGTTAAATGCTATTGGATTGACTATCCCCCGAAACCGGCATTGAAGGAGGACTCGGCGAAGAAGAGTTTTCATTATCAATGGATTATCGCTGCTCTGGCCATAATTGCAGCAGGGTGGGCCGGTTCGTGGCTGAGAATGAGATTCCTGAAGAAAGGCAAGTTGAGCCTGCTGCAGAATGACAAGCACGATACCAGAATCCGGCCGGCCAAAGATGGACCGGACAACATTCTCCTGTTCGGCGGAATCACATTGACGGACTCTTCAGGAACGGATATCACAAGTCTCCTGACAGGGCGTCTCAAGGAAACACTTCTCCTCATTCTTTATTATACGCACAAGGGCGGAATAAGTTCAAGAAGGCTCAGCAGCCTGATCTGGCCGGACAAGGAGGAGGAGAAATCCAAGAATGTCAGGGGAGTGACCCTGAACAATCTCAGGAAGATATTGAACCGTATGGAAGGCGTGAGCCTGACTTTCGAAGACGGCAAATACATTGTCAAGTTCAGTTCCCCGGCGTCCTGTGACTATGAGGATTGCCTGAAACTGCTGGAAGACTACAAGCCCGGGAATGACAGGCTGCTGTCTATACTTGCAAGAGGAAAGTTCCTGAAGGACGAGAGTGACCTGCTCTTCGACAAGATGAAGGACGAGATTGACGACAAGGTTGCGTCTGCGGTTCTCGCCGAGGCTGAATGGAGGTTCAGCAACTCGGACTGGGCAAATACAGTACTGTGCTCCGACATTCTCCAGTGGCTGGATCCCCTCAGCGAAAATGCCATATCATTCGCAGTGAAGGCATTGTCGGAAATGGGAAGGGATGAGGATGCCAAGGTCAGGTACAACAATTTCATTACCCAATACAAGAAGGACTACGACGAGGACTACCCGTCAAGCTTCGACGACCTTCTTCTTCATTGACCTCCAGTTGAGTACCGGGAGGACG
>JBJEBP010000056.1:0-15301 GCA_051870135.1 Candidatus Cryptobacteroides sp.
CAATGCAGCATTCTTCCTCACGGTTCCGGGTCCGAAGATGCTCTGGCAGTTCCAGGAACTCGGCTACGATGTCTCCATCGAGACTGGCGGCAGGACCGGCAAGAAGCCTCTGCATTGGGAATATTACGACGATGCCGACAGGAAGGCATTGTACGACACTTACGCCAAGCTCCTGAAATTCAGGAAGGACAATCCGGAGCTCTTCAGGAGCGATGCATCATTCTCCTGGAAGGTCGGCACATCGAACTGGTCAACCGGAAGGACAATCACCTGCACCTCAGGCAGCAAAGGTCTGGTTGTGGCCGGCAACTTCGACCTCAGTGCCAAGACCATCACTGTCGATGTTCCTGAGGGAAGCTGGAAGAACTATTTCACCGGCGAAGTCATCAGCGGAGGCGGTTCGAAATCATTCAGCCTCGGTTCAGGAGAATTCATAATGCTTGTAAAATAACGTAACTATATGAGAACCAAACTTATAACCCTATCTGTATGCATTGCGGCACTGATCCTGTCCTGCACCAGGGAAAAGGTTGAGCTGTCTCATCCGGACTGGTCGTACAATGCCGTCGTCTATGAGATGAACGTGAGGCAGTACACCCCTGAAGGGACATTCGCAGCCGCACAAAAGGAACTCCCAAGGCTCAAGAATCTGGGAGTGGACGTTGTCTGGCTGATGCCAATCTATCCAATCGGAGTCAAGGAGCGCAAAGGCACCCTCGGCTCATACTATGCAATATCCGATTATTGTGACGTGAATCCGGAATTCGGAAAGCTCGAGGACTTCGACGCATTCCTTGCCGAGGCCCACAAAAACGGGCTAAAGGTCATCCTGGACTGGGTGGCCAACCACACTTCCCCGGATGCAAAGTGGATAAGTGAGAAACCTCTCGACTGGTACTTGAGGGATTCCCTCGGAAACACTATCGTGCAGTACGACTGGACAGACATCGCAGCCCTCAACTATGACAATGAGGATATGCGTCACGAGATGCGTGAGTCCATGCGTTTCTGGCTGGACAGGGGCATTGACGGATTCCGCTGCGACATGGCCTTCATTGTTCCTTCCGATTTCTGGAAGAGCACGATTGACAGCCTCCGCAACGAGTACGGCCATCTCTATTTCCTGGCCGAGGGCGAAAAGCCTGATCTTCACGAGTCCGGCTTCGATGCCTCCTATGCCTGGGAGCTGCATCACATGCTCAATGCCATTGCGCAGGGCAAGTCCAATGCTGATTCGCTCCGCAACTATCTCGTGCGCAATGTCAAGGAATACGGTGATGATTCATTCCGCCTGATGTTCACTTCCAACCACGACGAGAATTCCTGGGCAGGAACCGAATTCGAGAGAATGGGTGATGCAGCCGAAGTCATGGCTGCCCTGACATTCACATTGCCTTATGGCCAGCCTCTCATCTACACAGGACAGGAAGTCGGAAATGACCACCGCTTCCTCTTCTTCGAGAAGGACCCTATCAGCGGCTGGGAGGAAAATGAATACACTTCAATGTACAGGGAGCTCTGCAACCTCCGTCATACGCGTCCGGCATTGAGACCGGGCAAGGAGGGATCCGTGGAGTACCTTGATGTCTTCGCCGACGGTGTCTGCGTCAATGACAAAGTACTGGCTTTCAAGAGGATGAACGCCGGTGACACATTGACGTTCATCGCCAATCTCTCCGCTGAACCGGTCAATGCCATTGTCAAGAACGGTGAAGAGACTGCCTGCGAACTCGGCCCTTGGAAATATATTGTAAAATAATCTTACATTTGCATTGTTATGAAGAATCGTCACATTATGGCAATAGCTCTTTCAGCGGCCTGCGCAATGGCCTGCTCAAGCCCCCAGTTTGCTCCGGAATCCGTAGCGGATGCCGACCACAGCCAGGTTACCAGGGTTGAGCCGCTTTCCTGGTGGACAGGGATGAAGACTGACCTCCAACTCCTGATCCAGGGAGAGGGAATTTCCGGTTACGACGTGGCAGTCAAGGGAGGCAAAGGCGTGTCAGTCAAGGAGATACACAAGGCTGACAGTCCCAACTACCTCTTCGTTGACATTGACGTGAACGCTTCTGCCCAGCCGGGCACATACTACATTGTGTTCACCAAGGGCGAGGAGTCATTCAAATATCCATACGAGATTGCCGCAAGGCGCGAGGGTTCTGCGGAGCGTCCAAGCTTCACGACCAAGGACATGATTTATCTCATTATGCCTGACCGCTTTGTGGACGGGGACGAGAGCCTGGACGCTGTTCCGCGCAATATGGAGAGCGTGGACAAGGAGGCTTTCTTCGGCCGTCACGGAGGAGACATTGCAGGTATCCGCAGCCAGCTCGACTACATGGCTGACCTTGGCGTTACCGCAATCTGGAACACCCCTCTTCTCGAGGACAATGAGCCTACTGCCTCATATCACGGCTACGCCTGCTCCGACTACTATCACATTGACCGCCGTTTCGGCAGCAATGAGGACTACCGCAGCCTTGTGGCCGACTGCCACGGGAAGGGCATAAAGATGATTATGGACATTGTCACAAATCATTGTGGAGCAGCACATTGGTGGATGGCCGACCTGCCATTCAAGGACTGGGTTCACGTTTGGCCTGAGTACACCCACAGCAACTGCGCATTCTCCGCACAGAACGACCCTTACTGCTCGGACCTCGACAAGACCAATATGGAAGGCGGATGGTTCGACACCTCAATGCCGGATATGAATCTGGACAATCCTTACGTGCTCCAGTATTTCAAGCAATGGGCCGTTTGGTGGATTGAGTATGCCGACCTGGACGGTCTCCGCGTGGACACCTATCCATACAATGAGAAATACCCTATGAGCGAGTGGTGCAAGAGCGTACGCGCCGAGTATCCTAACCTCAACATTGTCGGAGAGGTCTGGACCTGCAACGTTCCCCAGCTGGCATATTGGCAGGCCGGAAATCCTAACAAGGACGGCTTCAACAGCAACCTGCCTTGCATCATGGACTTCCCTCTCCAGGCCGCCATCTGCCAGGGAATGCCTCGTGACACGGTTCATTGGGATGAGGGAATGGTGAAGATTTATGACGCCGTGGCCAATGACCTCTACTACAAGGATATGTCCAATATGATGATTTTCCCGGGCAACCACGACACCGACCGCATCGCCGACGTGCTGAACCACAGCGTTCCGCGCCAGAAAATCGTGATGGCAATGATGGCCACCCTCAGGGGAATTCCACAGATTTTCTATGCGGATGAGCTGATGGGCGTTTCAAGGGACCGCAGCCAGGGTCACGGAGGCCTTCGCATTGACTTCCCTCTCGATTGGCAGGACGACCCTGTCGCAGTGGAAGTACACGACTACACGAAGGCATTGTTCAACTGGCGCAAGACAGCAACTGCTGTCCACAATGGCCAGACCATCCACTTCCTCCGCAGGGACAACACCTACGCATATTTCCGTTACAATGAGGATGAGGTGGTGTTCGTCTTCTTGAACAATTCCCGCAGGAACGAGATTGTTCCTTGGGCTGACTATGCGGAGTTCACCGTAGAAGGTGCTGCCCGCAGGGGTGCCGGTGCACCGGCTCTTGCAAGCGGACAGAATGTGGTCACCGGCGAGACCGTGGACTTCTCCGCTCCTGTGAAGGTTGGACCGAGAAGCGCATTGGTTGTGGATTTTAGACTAAAATAACTATATGAAACTCAGACATTTTCTTATTGCTACAGCCGCAGTGCTGACAGCCTGCACGCAGGCTGAAACATTGACCGAGAAGGCTGTCCTCACTTCCCCGGACGGCAACCTCACGATGAAGTTCAGCCTGTCCGAGAAGGGAGCCCCTGTCTATAGCCTGAAATTCGGGGACAAGGACGTGATTCTTCCAAGCCATCTCGGATACGAGCTGAGAGGCAATCTCAAGGCCGAGAAGCTCCTTTTCGGGGAGAAGGACATCATCAAGGTGGATAACAATCCTTGCGAGTCATTCCGTGACGGATTCACCGTCGAGAGCATTGACACCTGCTCTTTCGATGAGACCTGGACCCCGGTATGGGGCGAGGAGTCGGAGATTCGCAACAATTACAATGAACTGGCAGTCAATCTTTTGCAGACCGCATCAGAGAGAAGGATGACCATCCGTTTCAGGCTTTTCAATGATGGCCTGGGCTTCCGCTACGAGTTCCCGGAGCAGAGGAAGATGGCCTATTTCTGCATCAAGGACGAGGTCACGGAGTTCGCAATGGCGGGAGACCATGAGGCAATCTGGATTCCGGCGGACTACGACACCCAGGAATACCAGTACACCAAATGCCGTCTTTCCGAAATCAAGGCCAACTACGAGAAGGCCTTCTGCGGCAACTCTTCCCAGACTCCGTTCTCGATGACGGGTGTGCAGACTTCCCTTCAGATGAAGACTGACAATGGTCTCTATATCAATATCCACGAGGCTGCCCTGGTGGACTATGCCTGCATGCATCTCGTCCTGGACCCTGCCAGACTGACATTCACCTCGGCCCTCACTCCTGACGCACAGGGCTGGAAGGGCCGTATGCAGACTCCTTGCAAGAGTCCTTGGAGGACAATCCAGGTGGTTGACGATGCCTGCAAGCAGCTGGAGTCCAGGCTAGTACTGAACCTCAATGAGCCTTGCGCATACGAGGATGTTTCCTGGATTCATCCTACCAAATACGTAGGTGTATGGTGGGAGATGATCAGCGGAAAGGGAAGCTGGTCCTACACTGACGACTGCCCTTCAGTACATCTCGGTGTAACTGATTTCAGCGAATGCAAGCCTAACGGCACCCACAGCGCCAACAACGACAATGTGCGCAGGTACATTGATTTCGCAGCGGAACACGGCTTCGACCAGGTTCTCGTGGAAGGCTGGAATATCGGCTGGGAGGACTGGGCGAACTGCAACAAGGACTATGTCTTCGATTTCGTGACCCCTTACCCGGACTTCGACATTGAGGCCCTTAATGAATACGCCCACTCGAAGGGTGTGAAACTCCTTATGCATCACGAGACTTCTTCATCTGTACGCAATTACGAGCGTCACATGGAGGAGGCTTACGCTCTGATGAACAAGTACGGCTACGATGCAGTGAAGAGCGGCTATGTGGGAGATATTCTTCCGTTCGGAGAGCATCATTACGGCCAGTGGCTTAACAACCACTATCTCTACGCCGTGACTGAGGCTGCGAAGCATCACATCATGGTCAATGCGCACGAGGCGGTAAGGCCTACGGGTCTCTGCAGGACCTATCCTAACCTTGTAGGCAATGAATCTGCCAGAGGTACTGAGTACCAGGCATTTGGCGGTACCGAGCCTATGCACGTGACCGTGCTTCCGTTCACCCGTCTCAACGGCGGTCCTATGGACTTTACTCCGGGCATTTTCGAGATGGATCTCGAGAAGGTTACCGGCGGCAAGAACAACAGCAAGGTGAAGGCTACCATAGCCAACCAGCTGGCTCTCTACCTTACAATGTACTCTCCTCTCCAGATGGCGGCCGACTTCCCGGAGCACTATGAGAAGTTCATGGACGCATTCCAGTTCATCAAGGATGTGGACATTGACTGGGTTAAGAGCAAGTATCTCCTTGCAGAGCCGGGTGACTATATCGTGGTGGCCCGCAAGGGCAAGAAGACCGGCCGCTGGTTCGCAGGCGGTGTGACCGACGAGGTGAAGAGGACTCTGGATGTTCCAATGTCCTTCCTGGATGCCGGCAAGGAGTATGAGGCCATCATCTATGCCGATGCTGAAGATGCTGATTATGAGACCAATCCTCAGGCATACACCATCACTAGCCAGACCGTGAAGTCAGACGACGTGCTTAAGATGACCCTGGCCCGCGGCGGCGGATTCGCCATCGAGTTCAGGGAACTGTAATTCATTACTACCCAGGAGGGTGGGCTCCGGATCGGTACGCACCTTCGGTGCTATCCCTCCCACCGCAAGCGGTGGGTCCCTCCCGTTCACGGAGCCACGGGCGGCTACGCCGTCCGGAGCCCACCCTCCTGGGGAATACATCCAGAAAAAAAATAAATCGGGGCGACCAGACGGCCGTCCCGATTGTTTATTATATAGTATATGATATTACATCATTCCCCCGTCAGGCATAGCCGGAGCGACAGGAGCCGGCTCTGGAATGTCAACGATACCGCACTCAGTGGTGAGGAACATACCAGCTACTGAAGCGGCGTTCTCAAGAGCCACACGGCTAACCTTGGTCGGGTCGATCACACCTGCCTCGAACATATTGACATACTCGTCAGTGCGGGCATTGTAACCAAAGTCACCCTTGCCCTCGCGGATCTTCTGGATAATCACGCTGCCGTCAACACCGGCATTGAGAGCAATCTGGCGGAGAGGCTCCTCGATGGCGCGGGCTACGATGTGGATACCTGTAGTCTCGTCCTCATTCTCGCCCTTGAGCCCCTTGAGTGCCTCAGCTGCACGGATGTAGGCTACACCGCCACCAGGAAGGTAACCCTCCTCAACAGCTGCCCTTGTGGCATTGAGGGCATCCTCGACACGGTCCTTCTTCTCCTTCATCTCAACCTCAGTAGTAGCACCTACATAGAGGACAGCCACACCGCCGGCGAGCTTGCCGAGACGCTCCTGGAGTTTCTCCCTGTCATAATCGGATGTGGTGGTGGCAATCTGCTTCCTGATGAGGTCAGCCCTCTCCTGGATATCCTCCTTGCTGCCTGCACCGCCTACGATAGTGGTGTTCTCCTTGGTGATGGTCACCTTCTCGGCCTTTCCGAGCATATCAGGAGTAGTATTCTCGAGGGTGAAGCCCCTCTCCTCTGAAACGAGGGTGGCACCTGTAAGGGTGGCGATATCCTGAAGCATCTCCTTGCGGCGGTCTCCGAAGCCCGGAGCCTTCACTGCGGCAACCTTGATGGTACCGCGGAGCCTGTTCACTACGAGAGTGGTAAGTGCCTCACCGTCAACATCTTCGGCAATGATAAGAAGAGACTTGCCCTCCCTTGCGATAGGCTCGAGGATAGGAAGAAGATCCTTCATTGTGGAAATCTTCTTGTCGGTGACAAGGATGAGAGGATTGTCAAGCCTTGCCTCCATCTTGTCGGAGTCAGTCATGAAATATGGAGAGATGTATCCCCTGTCGAACTGCATACCCTCTACGACCTTGACCTCGGTCTCTGTTCCCTTGGCCTCCTCAACGGTGATAACGCCGTCCTTCTTCACCTTTGACATTGCGTCAGCGATGAGCTTTCCGATAGTGGCGTCATTGTTGGCGGAAACTGTACCGACCTGCTCAACCTTGGAATAATCCTCGCCAACCTGCTGGCTCTGGGCCTTGAGAGCCTCGACAACGGCTGCAACAGCCTTGTCAATACCCCTCTTGAGGTCCATCGGATTAGCACCGGCAGTCACATTCTTCAAACCTACATTGATGATGGCCTGTGCAAGAACAGTAGCGGTGGTAGTACCGTCACCAGCCTGCTCATTGGTCTTGGAAGCAACTTCCTTCACCATCTGGGCACCCATGTTGGCGAACCTGTCCTTGAGTTCAACCTCCTTTGCCACGGTAACACCGTCCTTGGTCACCTGAGGTGCACCGAACTTCTTGTCAATAACTACATTGCGTCCCTTAGGACCGAGTGTGACCTTCACTGCATCTGCGAGAGCGTCAGCGCCCTCTTTCATCTTTGAACGTACCTCGACGTCGAACCTGATATCTTTTGCCATAATGATAACCTCCTATTGATTAAAGAATTGCAAGAATGTCTGACTGACGGACAATGAGAAGCTTCTTGTCATCCACAGTCACCTCCGTGCCGGCATATTTGCCATAGAGGACGACATCACCTGTCTTCACCTCCATAGGCTCGTCTGTCTTTCCTGGACCGCAGGCGAGAACAACGCCCTGCTGCGGTTTTTCCTTTGCGGTGTCAGGAATATAGAGTCCTGACGCTGTCTTGGTCTCGGCCTCCTTGGGCTCGATGACCACTCTGTCTGCCAATGGTCTGATCATGATGTTATTATTTTTAAATTTATTTTTCTTTCAGGTTCCGGAACAACTTTCCGGCAGCCGGGTGGGAATGAATCAACTGACGTGCCAATGGCACAATGCTGACAAATTGTCACAATTTTTGTATAATTGGACTATATTTGCAAAAAGATAAAACCAACTCGGATATGAACAGAAGCATATTCTCACGCCTTGCCCCCGTATTCATCTGCATCTTCGGCATCATTGTCACGGGATGCGGAGGAAACGGGAAGGTAGATTCAGGATTTTCAGCCTACGTGGACGCATTCACAGGAGGCATTGTAAACGGAAACTCTGACATCATTGTCGAACTTACGTCACCCGCCGGGGGAATCAGCGGAACGGAGGAGGAAATCAGCGACAAACTGACATCCCTCTTCAGTTTCTCACCTGAGCTGAAAGGCCGGGCCAGGCTCGTGACCCCGGAAAGAATTGCTTTCACACCGGTGCCGGGGACCCTGAAGCCTGGAAAAACCTACAGCTGCGATTTCAAACTGTCCCGGATAGCCGCCACGGACAAGGAGCATTCAATATTCAAGTTCAGTTTCAGGGCTGCCCGCAAGCAGGCATCATTGAGCACAGGCAACATCATTATCCGCAGTCCAGACCCTTCCAAGGCCTCCGTCAACGGCAGAATTGCATTCAGCGAAGCAGTCGGGACGGAGAATCCGGCCTCCCTCATTGAGGTGAAATATGACGGAAAGGCAGAGGTGGAAGCGGAACTCGGGGACAATGGGGAATCGTTGTATTTCACCATCTCAGGGCTTGACAGACCTGAAATCGGCGCTAAAGACAAAATATTGAAAATCAAGTTCCTGCCAGGCAAGACAGGCATCGAGGCCTGCCAGGATGCGGAGGTTGCCATCCCTGCGCGAAACGGCTTCCGTATCATTGGAGAACAGGCCGGAGAGAATGGCGGAGTGGACATAATGTTCTCCGAACCTCTCGACCCGGGGCAGAACCTCAGCGGACTGGTCAACTCCGGAAAAGAATACTACAAGGAGGAGGCTGAGGCCAGGATTTCCGACAATATCCTGAGCGTCTATCCGGCCGATGCAAGGCACATCATCTACATTGAACCGGGCATTTCCTCCACTGACGGAAACAGACTGTCATCATCCTGGCGAAGTGCTGCCAGCCTGGCCTCCGACCTGCCTGAGGTGTGGTTCCCGTATGAGGGAAGCATTCTCCCTGACCCGGCATCCGCAAGCCTTGCATTCAGGGCGCAGAACCTCCGGGCCGTGGATGTCACCGTAGTGGAAATCTTCCCTTCCAATGTACTTATGTACCTGCAGGACAATAATTTGAATGGAAGGTCGGACATCCGGAGAGCAGGCAGGGCCATATACAAGAGCACAATAAATCTGGAGGGGGAAGGCGGAGACCTGAGGACTGCAAGGGACTATACATTGAACCTGTCCGGTCTTTTCAAGAAAGACTCTGGAGCCATCTACAGAATCAGGCTCACATTCAAACAGGAATACTACATCCATTCGAAAAAGAGTTCCTATGAAGGACTTGTCAGGACATCACAAGGCGGCCTGACCGAGGAGGAAGAGGAGACATGGGACATTGCAGAAACATATTATTATTATGATAACCAGTTCGACTGGTCCCAATATGACTGGAGAGACAGGGAGGATCCTTCCACCCCGTCCTACTATATGGATTACAACTTCCCAGAAAGGAGCATAATGGCTTCCAGCCTCGGCGTAATAGCCAAATATTCAGGGGCAAAGGTTGGGGACGGCACACTTCTCTGGGTGGCCGTAAACGACCTTAACACTGCCGAGCCTGTATCCGGGGCCGAAATCACCGCTTACAGTTTCCAGCTCCAGCAGGTCGGAAAGGGCAAGAGTGCCTCAGGAGGGCTCTGCGAGGTAGAATGCAGCGGCAGGCCGTTCGCCATCAAGGTAAAAAAAGGTGATTCTGTGACCTGGCTGAAGGTCAATGACGGCAATGAGAAATCCCTCAGCCGCTTCGATACCGGCGGAGAAGTCCTCCAGAAGGGTCTCAAGGGCTTCGTATATGGAGACCGCGGGGTATGGAGGCCGGGCGACACCCTGAACCTCTCCCTTATGGTACACGGCCTGCCTGATGGACATCCTGCCTCAATGACAGTGTATTCACCTGAAGGACAATATTTTACCAAGAGAATATCCAAAGGCCTGAACGGACTCTACACCTTCAGTTTCGCCACCGGGCTGGACAGCCCGACCGGAATATGGAACGCGTACTTCAAGGTCGGAGGGGCAACATTCCACAAGAGCCTCCACATCGAGACCATCAAGCCTAACAGGCTGAAAATCAATGCTGATATTTCCGGAGATGTACTCCGGGCGGGGTATGCGGCCACTGCAAGCATTTCGTCCAACTGGCTCACAGGCCCGGCAGCATCGGGACTCACGGCCGGCATGGAAATGACCCTCACGCGGGACAATGCGCCATTCAAGGGCTTCGAGGACTATGTATTCTCAGACCAGGGCAAGGATTTCAGCAGCACCAGCGCCAATATCTGGACGACCAAGCTCGATGAGGACGGAAAGTCCTCAGCCACGATTCAGTTGCCGGCTTCAAGTGATGCCCCGGGAATGCTGAAAGCCACGATTGTCACATCCGTAAACGAAGAAGGCGGAGACCAGAGCATTGACGTGATGACAAGGAGATATTCCCCGTTCAGCGGCTATGTTGGCGTAAAACTGCCTTCCGACTACATTGAGACTGGCAAGGACAATACTATTTCTGTGGCTGTCCTCGATGCAGACGGTCGCAGGAAGAGCGGGGACATTGTCGAATGGAGAATCTTCAAGCTCGACTGGAGCTGGTGGTGGGAGTCCCGCAAGGAGCCGCTGGATTCGTACATCAACGGACGAAATGCCAAGGCTGTAAGCTCCGGAAAGGCTACCTCAAAGGGCGGGGACATCAACATTGACGTAAACATTGAAGACAGCCAATGGGGAAGATATCTCATCTATGTCAGGGACCTGAGCAGCGGCCACTACACCGGACAAATATTCTTCGCCGACTGGCCTGCATACAGGGAAAGGAGCGACAGGAAGGACCCGAGTGCACCGACAATGCTCTCATTCTCAATGGACAAGAAGTCATATAAGGCAGGAGAGTCGGCCACAGTATTCATCCCGGCAGCTGAGGACGGCATGGCCCTCGTGTCCGTGGAGAATGGCCGGGGAGTACTCAAGAGTTCTTGGGTCAGGACATCGGCAGGGGGCGACACGCCTTGGACATTGAAAGTCACAGAAGACATGGCCCCGAACTTCTACGTCCACATTACCCTGGTGGAACCTTACGCCAAGGCCGGAGCCGGAAATCCGGTCAGGATGTACGGAGTGATGCCTGCAATGGTGGAAGCCCCGGAATCCCACATTGAACCGGTAATCACAATGCCGGACAAACTTCATCCGGAGGAGCCTTTCACATTGAAAATCAGCGAGAAGAAAGGCCGGCCGATGACATATACATTGGCCATCGTGGACGAAGGCCTGCTCGACATAACGGGCTTCCGCACACCTGACCCTTGGGCGGCGATGAACAGGAGGGAGGCTCTCGGAGTCCGCACCTGGGATATGTATGACGAGGTTCTCAGGGGCGGGGCCGGTATTATGAGCTCAATGTTCAGCATCGGAGGCGATGAGGACATAGTTAAAGGCGTACGCAAGGGGAACCGGTTCAATCCGGTTGTCAAGTTCCTCGGGCCTTTCGCATTGAAGTCAGGCACCGGCTCGCACAAGATAAAGCTCCCGATGTATGTCGGAAGCGTGAGAGTGATGGTAGTGGCAGGACAAGGCGGTGCCTACGGCAATGCGGACAAGACAGTGCCTGTGACAGCTCCTGTCATGGTCGTACCTACATTGCCTCGCATAGCCTCCTGCGGAGAGACTATCACATTGCCTGTCAATGTGTTCGTGATGGAGGAAGGCATATCGTCCGTCAAGGTGGCAGTGAAATGCGAAGGCGCCCTCTCACCTGCCGGAGAAACTTCGGCCGGCCTAACATTCAATGGCACAGGTGACAAGATGACAAGGTTCACCCTCAAGGCGGCTGATGCTGCAGGCCCGGCCAAGGTCACTGTCACTGCGGAAGGCGGCGGACACAGGATAACCGAGACCGTCAATATGGAAGTGCGCAACCCGGCCCCTCATGTCATAGACGGTAGGGATGCCGTGCTGGCAGCCGGAGAAAGCATTGAATTCAAGTTCGCCCCGTTCAATGAGAATGCAGAGGACAAGGTATGGGTGGAGGCCGGAGGTACGCCTTCAGTGGACTGGAACAGGATGTTCAGGTATATGAGGCATTATCCTCATTCCTGCTCCGAGCAGATCTGCTCAAAGGGCCTCACCCTGCTCTATGCGCTTCAGGACCTTACCGAGGAGAACGCCAGGTCAGCCAGGGAAATGATACCCCAGGCCATCGAGGCCCTGTACTCACGGCAGCGTTCCGACGGAGGCATCGTATATTGGCCGGGGGCCGGGCAGAGCAGCGAATGGGTATCATCAATGGCATTGGAGTTCCTCTCCGCCGCCAAGGCCGAAGGCTTCAAGGTGGCCGGTGACGTCGTGAATGCCCTCGTTAAGTACCAGAAAGGCTGCGTCAATGCCTACAAGAGATCAACAGGATATGCACTGGACGATTTGGGACAGGCCTACAGGCTCTTCTCACTCGCCGTTTCCGGCAATGCGGATGAAGCCTCAATGAACCGGCTGAAACTCGGCGGAAACCTGTCCTGGCCTGCTACAATGATGCTTGCCTCCGCTTATTCGGCATGCGGCAAGGCTGCGGTCGGCAAAGAAATCATCGAGGAGTTCGGAGACAGCTCCAGGGAATGGACCCCGTCCGACATGACATTCGGCAGTTCATTGAGGGACAATGCGATAATGCTTGAAGCCCTGGTCCGCACAGGCGACATCTCAGGAGCGGTCAGCAATGCGGCCGGGATTCTCAGGAACTACGATGCGGGCTGGTGGAACACCCAGGAGTCATTCTTCATCGCCAAGGCATTCCGCGAACTGTCTGCCAAGGTGACAAAGGACAAGATCAATGCGGAGGTCACCAACTCCAAGTCCAAGTCAGGGCGAAAAGGCGTAACTGTCTGGAACATAGACAGTAATGCCGGTATCACTAAAGTAACGAACCACTCGGAAGGCCCGATCTTCGTGCGGTTCACGGCCGTTAGCCAGCCTGCTCCAGATGAGGCCATCAAGGCTGCATCCAATGGAGGTCTCAAGTTCAATGTCCGATACACAGGACAAGACGGCGAACCGGTAGATGCCCTGGAACTGACACAGGGAGACGAGTTCACGGCGGTCATCACAGTGACAAACACTTCCGCCACCGGAGATTTCAGGAACCTGGCCCTGACCTATCTCATTCCTTCCGGATGGGAAATAATAAACGGCAGGCTCACCGGGACGGAGGACAATTCCGACGGGAAATATGACAGGCTGGGCATCAGGGACGACCGTGCTCTCCTCTATTTCGACCTGCCGATGGGGACATACAAGAAGTTCAGAATCAGGCTCAGGGCAGCCTACGAGGGCAACTACATCCTGCCTTCTGCAAGTTGCGAATGTATGTATGACAGATCCGTGAATGCCTGCACGGAATCACAGAGATGCACAGTACAAAGACCTGGAAAATAATAAAGGGAGGGCTGTGGGGCCTCGTCGTTCTCACAGCCCTGATTTATCTTTTCTGCCTTCCCCGCGACCTGTTCAAGGGAGAAGGCTGGTCTGCTGTTGTCATTGACAGGAACGGTGAACTGCTTGGAGCGAGGATTGCGGAGGACGGACAATGGCGCTTTCCTCCAGGCGATTCCCTGCCGGAGAAATATGTGAAGTCGGTCATCGAGTTCGAGGACAGATGGTTCCGCTGGCATCCGGGAGTCAATCCGGTATCCATATTCAGGTCCGCCGTCACCAACATCCGGAGCGGGCACGTCGTGAGCGGCGGAAGCACTATTTCAATGCAGGTTATCCGTATGTCAAGGGACAGGGAGAGGACAATCTGGCAGAAGTTGGTGGAAGCCGTCCTGGCCACGAGGCTTGAGCTCAGATATTCCAAAGATGAAATTCTCGGGCTGTACGCGGCCCACGCACCGTTCGGAGGCAATGTTGTCGGCATTGAGGCAGCATCCTGGCGATATTTCGGAAGGCCTGCGGAAGAAATGTCCTGGGCGGAGGCAGCGACATTGGCAATTCTCCCCAACTCCCCTTCCAGCATCAGGCCGGGCAAGAACCGGGACAAACTGCTGGCAAAGCGTAACCGGCTGCTGCTCAGGCTGTACGAGAATGGAGAAATGAGCCGGGCAGACTATGAACTTGCCTGCTCGGAGCCTCTTCCATCGGAACCTTCCCCATTGCCTTCATACGCCTCCCACCTTGTGGACAGGCTGGCCAGGACAGAAGACAGGTCCAGGCCGATGCGAACCTCCATTGACCTGAACCTTCAGCGCAGGGTGGAGGATATCGTCAACAGGCAGAGCGACCTGCTGGCTGCAGAAGGCATCAATGATATGGCCGCAGTTGTAGCCGATGTGGAGACCGGTGATATATTGGCTTATTGCGGCAACTCCTCCCCGTACCGGAAAAGGCCGGGAATGGACGTGGATGCGGCAAGGTCGGCGAGAAGCTCCGGAAGTATTTTGAAGCCGATACTGTACTGTGCCGCATTGGAGAACGGGACCTTGCTTCCGGGCAGTCTTGTGGCGGATACCCCGGTGAATATCAACGGATTCGCCCCGCAGAACTACGACCTTACATACGACGGGGCAGTTCCGGCTTCGGAAGCGGTGAGCCGGTCACTTAACGTCCCGTCGGTACATATCCTGAGAAAATTCGGAATCGAGTCGTTTCTCCGGACCCTGAGGGAGTGCGGAATGACGAGTTTCACACGCAGCGCCGAGGACTACGGCCTCTCCCTCATCCTCGGAGGCGGGGAATGCAGGCTTGACCAGGTCGTATCCGCATACGCCTCAATGTCAAGGGCTTACAATTATAGCAATGCCGATTTTCCACTCCGGGACAGAGTGGCATTATGGTATACTTTCAATGCAATGAGCGAGGTGAACCGGCCGGACGAAATCGACTGGCACGTCATCAGGTCGGCCGGGAGAACGGCCTGGAAGACCGGGACAAGCTACGGATACCGTGACGGCTGGGCCTGCGGTGTGACCCCGGCCTATGCGGCCGGGGTCTGGGCGGGGAACGCCTCCGGCGTCGCCGCCCCCGGGCTCATAGGAGCCCGCACCGCCGGCCCTGTCCTCTTCGACATCCTTAATCTT
>JBJEBP010000057.1:0-3551 GCA_051870135.1 Candidatus Cryptobacteroides sp.
GTCATTGGCACCACGGCCCCAGATGGCTCCGTCGTGGATTACCGGCTCGAACGGGTCGCTGTTCCATTTTTCGAGAGGCTCCGCAGGCTGGACATCATAGTGTCCATATACCAGGACGGTCTTGAACGAGGGGTCAAGTATCTTGCTGGCGAATACCACAGGGTTGCCCTCAGTCGGATAGACACCGGCCTCGTCGGCTCCCGCCTGCCTGAGCAGTTCCGCCATTCTCTCCGCACAAAGAACCATATCGCCCTTGTGCTCCGCCTGAGCGCTCACGGACGGAATCCGCAGAAGAGAGAACAATTCCGAATAGAACCTTTCACGGTTCTCGTCAATGTATTGCCTTACGGCTGAAAGTCTTTCGTTGCCCATAGTCTATGTCATTTCATTTATCTTTGCAAGTTAGCAATTAATCGGGAGGTTTTCAAATTTTCTTTGGGAACTGTGGCGAGATCCCCGGTCGGGCCGGGGATGACGAATGGAGACTTGGCCGGGGATGACGAATGGAGACCTGGCCGGGGATGAAGTGATTTGCCCGGAATGATGGAATTAGGCAAAGCTTGATGACGTGGCTGTTTTTATCCTATAATCAAGTATGAATGTTCTAAATGTCCCAAAATTTTAGAAATGCGAATAATTTGAACTATTTTTGCAGTCTTTATTTCAAAAACTATTTTTATGACGGAAAACATTTACCCGATAAAGGACAGGATGGAATCGCGCGCCGACAAGGAGAAACTTCTCGGGCAGAAAGGCATTACAATATGGTTCACCGGACTTTCCGGTTCAGGGAAGAGCACGGTCGCCATTGCGCTTGAGTCCATTCTCTCATCGAAGGGCTATCTTTGCCGCATTCTGGACGGCGACAATATCAGGGCGGGACTGAACTCGAATCTCGGCTTCTCCGAGGCCGACCGCAATGAGAATATCCGCAGAATCGCTGAAGTCTGCAAACTTTTCACTGATACGGGAATAATCACCATTGCAGCATTCGTCTCGCCGACCAACGACCTCCGCCGTATGGCCAGGGATATTGTAGGCCAGGAGGATTTCGTGGAGGTCTATAT
Source organism: Candidatus Cryptobacteroides sp. (assembly GCA_051870135.1). GTDB lineage: Bacteria > Bacteroidota > Bacteroidia > Bacteroidales > UBA932 > Cryptobacteroides. Next base: position 1,068 of record JBJEBP010000057.1, read on the forward strand.
GTCCACCCCGCTTGCAGAATGCGAAAGACGGGACGTTAAGGGTCTCTATGCAAGGGCAAGGAAGGGTGAGGTGAAGAATTTCACAGGCATTTCGGCGCCTTTTGACATTCCGGAGAATCCTACATTGAGCATTGACACTACCGGTTCGGACCCTGAAAGCTGCGCGATGAGGATTTACGAGAAGATTGTATCAATGATAAAGTCGGAAGAGCAATATGAGGAAAATTATATTTAGTGCGGCTGTGGCCGCTCTTTCTTTGTTCTTTGCCGGGAATTCTTCGGCGCAGGTGAAATCCGTTCCTTTCGGGGATATGGAAAACTGGCTCGTGCGACAGGTGGACGAGTCCGGAATAATCGGCGGCAAGACCAAGTATGTCTATGAGATAGCGAAAGGTGACACCCTCAAGGGCAACACCCCATACGTTCCGAATTTGTCGGTTTCGCCCTGGGGCACTTCCAGCATTATGGCTGTTGTCAAGGGCATAACCAAGAGCAGTACGACGATCTTCCCGGAGTATCACGGCAAGGGCCTCGCAGCAAGGCTGGAGACCAGGATCGAGAGGGTAAAGGTGCTGGGAGTCATCAATATTTCAGCACTCGCTACGGGAACCATTTTCCTCGGTCACATCGTGGAGCCTATCCGTGATACCAAGAATCCGATGGCGAAGCTTCTGATGGGCGTGGAGTTTACTGATACACCTCAGTCTCTTATCTATGATTACTGGTTCCAGCAGGGCCAGGACAACGGGGCCCGCATCAAGGACGGCGGTTTCGGCAGGGCTGTCGATGTGCCGGGAGTGAACTGCGCCGAAGCCTGCCTCCTTCTCCAGAAGCGCTGGGAGGATGCCGACGGCAATGTGTTCGCACAGCGCGTGGGCACGGTCTGGGAGCGTTATTCTGAATCAACCAAGGGCTGGATCAATGCCAACGAGGTGCCGATTCATTACGGGGACATCACAAATACGGATTACTACAAGCCATATATGGCACTTCTGGACAATCCTGACGAGGGTTACTATTGCCTGAACAGCAAAGGGAAGGTCTCATTCATCCACGAAGTGGGATGGGCGCCTGCCGGAACCAAACCGACTCATATCATAATGAGATTCTCATCCGGACACGGCGGAGCCTACGTTGGAAGCCCGGGAGCGATGATGCATATTGACAATGTTAAATTGAGATATTGATGGGACTTATCAAATTTGAGAAACTTCCGGTCAACACTCTTATCGGGGCGGACAGGGCCACTTGCGTCGAGTTGATTGGCAAGATGAAGGCGGACGCTCCATACCGGGGAAAGGCGAGGCGTACAAAGTGGGTCCAGTGGATCCTGAACTGGTTCTACATCATAAATGAGAGAAAGTACAGGAAGTTTGTTCCGCCTTCTGGCCTGGAGGATCCTGTGTTCATAATAGGCCATTGGCGCAGCGGGACCACATTCGTGCACAATGTGATATCGAAGGACCCGAAATTCGGTTATTGCACCACGTACCAGACTGTTTTCCCTCATCTTATGCTGTGGGGCAGGGGATTTTTCCGCTGGGCGATGAAGGTGGTGATGCCGTCCAAGAGACCTACTGATTCATTGGAACTGACCCCTGACCAGCCGCAGGAGGAGGAGTTCGCATTGTCCAATATGACGACTTGCTCATTCTACCATTTCTGGAGTTTTCCGAAGCAGACTGCCGAATTGCGGGACAAGTATCTGGTGATGAAGGATTGTACGCCCGGGGAGTTGGAGGAGTTCAAGAATGCCCAGAAGAAGCTTATTGACCTGGCACTGGCAGTAAGCGGGAAGAAGCAGTTCCTGAGCAAGAATCCGCCTCATACCGGCCGCGTGAAGGAACTTCTGGAACTCTATCCGAATGCAAAGTTCATCTACCTGATCCGCAACCCATATACAGTTTACAAGTCCACGATGAGTTTCGTCTGGAATACTATCCAGAGTACAAAACTTCAGGACATTACGAAGGAAGAGATTGAGAAAGAGATACTTGCGTCTTATCAGGCCCTGTATGAAAAATACGAGGCCGACAAGCATCTCATTCCTGAGGGCCATCTGTTTGAACTTAGGTTCGAGGATTTCGAGAAGGATCCTGTCGGGATGGCCGAGCAGATTTACAAGGCTCTTGATCTCGGCGATTTCGAGTCTGTACGCCCTCTTATGGCTGAGTATGCCGGGCAGAAGAAGGGCTTCAAGAAGAACAAGTACGTTTACGATGAGAAGACCCTGGCCGCTGTCGACGGACATTGGCGCAAGGCTGTGGAACAGTGGGGTTACCAGATATGAGAAGGTTGTCCCGGATACTCTTGCTCGTGACTTTTGCATTGTCCGTGGCGCTTCCTCTTTTTTCGCAGGAGGCGGTGCCGGCAGCTCAGTCGTTCAAACTCAAATCCGAGATCAGGCAGGAGAGAAGGGATTCAATCCGGGCTCACAAGAAGGTCTGGGTATCAGTCCTTGGAGGCCCATCATATACACCTGAG
>JBJEBP010000058.1:0-15013 GCA_051870135.1 Candidatus Cryptobacteroides sp.
CCGGCCATTGCGGAATCAGGGCGAGGAGCAGGAAGGCAATTCCCATGAGGGAAGTTACGCATGCCCCGGTCAATTTTTCCAGAAGCCGTTCCTTGATTGTCTTCCTGGATTTCTTGTCCTCGAACATCCCAGGGTCAATCTGCGCCCCCTTCTCAATGGCCTTGAGCATTATCTCCGCCTTGCGGTTCGTCTTGTTCTGCTTTACGCGGCTGGTAAGCCATACTATCACTATCGGAAGAATGGCGCAGACGCTGATAGGAATCAACACGTCAATGAAATCAGCAATAAGTTTGTAAACCATAGTATCAATAAAAATGTTAAACAATCCCCGTTACCCGGGTCAGTCACATATATAACGCAAATTTGATCCGAAAGGTTGGAAAACTTTATTGTCAACGATTACAATGTATAAACATCCTCCAGGTCACTGGCGACATTATACCGGATTAAAGCGGCGTAACATCAAGCAGGCTCCGTACCTCCTTCCGGAGACCTTTCCTGAACTCATCCGGCTTGTTCCTGGCCGTTGTGAATGCAAAACGGGTGAGATTGTTCACACTCTTTTTTCCGTCCAGATGCTACACTATCAGCAGGGAAGAACTCGCCACTTCATAACTGTCCGCCAAGGCTTCCCCTTCCGGCGTGGTCATGTCCACTGTACGGTAAACCAGCAGACCATTGGCAAGATCTTCTGCAAAAGCGCTATCGACCAGTTCCTTGGCCTGGGCTTCAATGGCCTTGCAAGTGGCGCAGCGCTGCGCTCCGTAGAAAACCAGAACTTCAACCCGGTTCCCCTGGATACTGTCGTCCGCTTCTGCTTTTTTATTGTTGACATTGCCGCAGGACAAGATGGCTGCAAGGCTTGCGAAAATACAAAGAAAACGTCTCATAATCAAAGAATTACATTGAACAAATAACCTGATACAATAATACAGATGGTGACAACGGCGAAAAAAATCCCCACAAGTTTCCAGGTCATCACCTTCTTGAGTAAAGTTGCTTCAGGAATGGAAAGGCCAACGACTCCCATCATGAATGCAATGGCCGTCCCGATAGGTATGCCCTTGGCAACGAATACCTCCACAATCGGCACAATCCCGGCAGCATTGGAGTACATCGGCACTGCAAGGATGGTTGCAATCGGCACTGCAAATAAATTATCCTTGCCCATATACTGCTCGAAGAAGCCCTCCGGAACGAAACCGTGCATCGCCGCTCCTATGCCAATTCCAATCAATACATAAACCAGCACCCCTTTCACAATGCCCCAGGAGTCTTTCACTATGCCGGGAATACGCTTCCAGAAGGGAATTTGCTCCTCCTCCCATTCCTCAGCCTGGGCTTCGCTCTGCTTCTGGATATTCTTGACCCAGTCGGAAAGCAGCGGCTCCAATTTCATCCGCCCGAGAATCCATCCACCGACCATTCCAAGCACAATGCCGCTCACCACGTAGATGACTGTGATTTTAACCCCGAATGCTCCGAGGAACATTGCCACGGCCACCTCGTTCACCAACGGCGAGGTAATCAAGAAGGCGAAAGTCACGCCCAGCGGGATGCCGCCTTTCACGAAACCGATGAATAGCGGTATAGAAGAGCAGGAACAAAAAGGAGTAATTGCTCCGAAACAAGAGGCCAGCAGATACTGCAGGCCATATAACTTGTGAGTCTGGAGATAGTTCTTCAGCTTGCTCACGGGCATGTAGGCATTGATGATACCCATGAGAGCGCTGATGAGAAACAGCAGAATCAGAATCTTCGTGGTATCATAGATAAAAAAGTTCAGGGCATCGCCCAACTTTGTCCCAGCGTCCAGACCAAACAATCCGAACACCAGCCAATCGGCAAATTTTTTCAGCATATTATATACAGATTTCTCGACTTCGTCCTTTGGACTCCGCTCGAAATGACACTGATGTTATCCAAGGGACAAGCAGTGTCTTCCTGTCATCCAAGGGACCAAGCAGTGTCTTCCTGTCATCCAAGGGACAAGCAGTGTCTTCCTGTCATCCAAGGGACCAAGCAGTGTCTTCCTGTCATCTCGACCAAGCGAAGCGCGTGGAGAGATCTAAACAAACAACAACAGACAATAATAAACGCCCACAGCAATGTTCGTCGCCAGGGGGCAGGGAGAGATGGCGGTCAGCAAGCCAAGCAGCAAAGCAACAAGTATCGGAGCCGTCGTGCTCTCCAGCATACTTTGAATCCAGGCTTCCATCCTTTACAAGCGGGGCAATTGGCTTTTGATCAGTTCCCGGGCCTCTGCGATGTTTAATTTGCGGCCTTGCGATACGACCTTGCCATTGATTACAACAGCCGGGAGACGCATAATGTTCATTTCAATGACGTGCTGGATGTCGGTGTCATAGATTACCTCATCCTGGAGCCCAAGGCTCTTGGACGCCTCGCTCATTGTCGCGTGGAGGGCCTTGCAGTTCGCGCAGCCGCTTCCCATAACTTTGATTTCCATTTCTTTATACCTTTACTATTATTTGTGATTCTACGAACATTAATTCCAAAATAAAGAGGCATCCCTGTCATCTAGACAAATCAGTGCCTCCCTGTCATCTCGACCAAGCGAAGCGCGCGGAGAGATCTTATTGACCACATCCGCAATCCCGGCTCTTGCACAAGGACTGGCCAAAGAACTCCTCGAAAAGGAGATGGGCGAGCATCCAACTCTCCTTGTTGATACAATACTTAACCTTCGGCGTTTCAATCTCCCCCTGTATCAGACCAGCCTCTTTCAGTGCTGCAAGATGCTGTGATACAGTAGCTTTGGCAATAGGTAACTCCTCGTGGATATCCCCGAAATAGCAATTGGGCTGCTTTGCAAGGAAATCCATGATAGCAACTCTGGCAGGATGCCCCAAAGCCCTGGCAAACTTCGCCAGCATTTCCTGCTTCATTGTATATTCTTTATTCTCTCCCATAATATCCTTGTATTGTTCGCAAATATACGAACATTATTTTAATATTACAATCTGATTGTCAATTATTGTCGGAAAGTAGTCGGGAAATCTACCTGATTCTGAAAACAGAAACCGACAGGGCAGGGGAGGTCACCGTGATATCCGGAGATTTGACATCCTTCTTTCCCGTATTCACAACCTTTACGATGACGGCATTCCTGTCATCCCCGTCTGCCACGGCACTCGCATATATATTATCCGTATCTCTTCGTCCAGAATCTGATTTCAAACAATATCTATTTGATTTGAAAGGATTGACAATCGAGGATATGTAAAGAGCGACATTATCCCTGATTGAGTCCCTTGCGGACCTCATCTGCCACTTCGGCCGCCTCCGCAATGCCGAACTTCTGCATATTCGGGAGGACGAACAGCAGGACCGGGCAGGCTATGACCAGGAATATGGCAACAAGGAGGAAGACTATGTTGTTGAGTGTGAAGTATTTGCCGGCAAGCCAGAATGCGGCGAGGAATATCAATGCGGCAATGGCGTCGCCCGCCATGCTGCTACCTTCTCCGGACTTGATGTCAATCCGGTATTCGTGCGCTCCCTCAGGATTGGAGCGGTATTCAGAAGGAATCTCGCACACATCGCAGACAATGAAGCGGTTGCGGTTCCACGACGAATAATCGGCAAGAATGCGTCCGCCGCCAATCTCTGATACCTTCTTGCCGCAAGTCACCGAGTCGAACACCTGGCGTGTCAACTCACTGTAATCCTTGTCCGTATTTATCGTGATGGACTCTCTCGTGTCCATATAGATGCTTGAGTCAAAACCTGCCATATCTTACTTTATTTCAATGTTTCCGTCACAGAGTCCGGCCGAACTCCCGCGGTGTGTTATCATTATCACTGTCCTGCCGGCTGCGTTCTCTTTGAGTCTCGTCATCAGGACCGCCTCAGTAGCATTGTCCAATGCCGAAGTCGGCTCGTCCAAAAGCATTATTCCGCCACCCCGCAGCAAACCCCTTGCAATGGCGATTCTCTGCGCCTGACCCTCGCTTAGTCCTGCCCCGGATTCTCCGCAGACGGTTTCAAGCCCCAACGGGAGTTCCAGGACGAAATCTGCGGCAGCATCGTGGAGAGCCTTCTTCATAGCAGCCTCATCAGCATTGGGGTTGCCGAGCAGGAGATTGTCGCGTATCGTCCCGGAAATCAATGAGTTGCCCTGGGGAACATAGGTTATGTTGCAGCGGGTCAGAGGTGACGCCGCAACTTCTTTATCATTGTCATACAATGCAATAGAGCCCTTGTCGGGGGAGAGAAGGGCGAGGGCCAGCCTTATCATTGTACTTTTTCCCGCTCCGGTCTCGCCGGTCACTGAGGTAATGGTTCCCGGTCGGAAATCGTAGGTGAAGTCCCGGAGTACAGGCTCGGAACCATCAGGGTATGAGAATGTTACATTGGAAAACCGGATGCCGGGAACTCCTCCGAGCCTGATTGGCTCTCCTTGTTCCTCCAGTGGCATCCCCGTCAGTTCACACAGTCTTTCAACGCTTGACAATGTCCTTGCGAATGCAGGAACCTGCCGGCTCAAATCCACGACCGGGCGCTGCACCATTGATACCAGCTGAAGGAAGGCGGCCATTTCTCCGAATGATACTGTTCCGGACGCCAGTCCGCTTATTCCCCTGAGCATTACGAAGAGGTATCCTCCGGAGAAACCGGCCTGCACCATTGTCCTTGAGAATATTGAGTAGTCGGTGCGGTCGAGGATTTTCTTCCTGAGCCCGTCCTGGAGGCTGCTCAGTTCATCAGTGCTCCTTGATGTATATTCCAATGCCGAAATCAATGTCCGGTGCTGGATATTTTCCTGTATGTGGCTCTGTACCAGGCTGTCCGACTTGCGTATGTCTGATGTCAGCCTCCGCATTTTCCGGACAAAGCCCTTGCTCAGTACCACGGCGACCGGCATTATGGCAAAAAGAATCGCGGCGAGTTTCCAGTCCATTCCGGCGAGCAGCCACAGGGCACCGCAAAGTTGGAACACAGTTATCAATGAGGACGGTATCGAGTAGCAGATGAGCCCGCTTACTGATGCGACATCCTCCTCAAGCCGATTCATCACGTCTCCGGTATGCAGGAATTCCCTGCCTGTCCAGCGGCTTTCCATAATATGGGTGAAGACCTTGTGCCTCAAGCTGTTGCTGAGTCCGACCTCGTTCTTTGCGCTCAGTCTTACGCGGAAATTGGAGAGCAGGATCTGAAGGACCATGCAGCCAGCCATAATGACGGCGAGTATCGCCCCTGAGCCTTCCGCCCTGCCTGTGACAATGTCAATCAGCATCTTGCTGGACCAGATGAATGTCAATGTGGCACAGACCCTGACGCAACCCGAGGCGGCATCGAGCAATATCGCCCGTCGCCATCCGGCGGCAGCCTTCCACATCCACAATATGCTATCCTTCATCTTCATTTTCAGAATGTCCCGGTCATTTGAGGAATAGCTTCCAGATTTTCAGAAGAGGTCTCCTGACAGGTTTCGCCATCATCCAGCATCCAGCCTTTATCCGTGCCGCAAGACTCCCTGGATCAATATTTTGTCCATTTTTGACAATCATTGATACTCCCGCCAGGATATCACCTGTCCCGCAGGTCTCGGTCTTGTACAGGTTCCCGTCGCCCATCAGCGTCACCACATCGCCGTCAATGCCGATAATCCTGTGAAGGACAATGCCTTCGGCAGTTTTGGCGAGGACAATGAGGCCTTTTTTCGGCTCAATGCCGGCCCTCAGCACAATCTCGTCCCGTCCCTCCCTGATGAACGGCTCCATGCTGCGCCCTTTGGCCGGTATCCTCACGGTTTTTCCCTCCGCAAGCAATCCTTCCACTTCGGAGAAAAAGTCGTTATTCCCAACAGGCTCGTATGTCAGTTCCTCAGTCATTGCTCAAAACTACAAAATAAATCATTTTTTCCAACTGAAACAATTAAATTTGCCATAGAATTGATTGTCATTTCGAGCGAAGCACGCAGTGCGAAGTCGAGAAATCCGTTGTCATAGCCCCAATTCGTTATAGCAATGAACATTTTCAATCCAGAACACGACCTTTGCCTCGCCAACGGCGACCCGAATTTCGTCCCGCCCGAGTCCGCATTGAGATTCGGCAGGGAATGCGCAGGCCTGAATTCCTGGGTGGAGACCGGGGACGGCATAATTCCCTGGGGCTGGGATTCCGTCCTGAAGCGCCGTCTTATCCGAGAAGGGGTATCTCCTGAACTTCTGCCTTCTGACAAATTCCTGGAGGATGTGAAAATTCTGTCGCATAGGCGCAATGCGTTGTATGCCAATGATTTCCTGTACGCCAATGTCCCATTGCTCCGGCAATATGCCACCCCTTCGAGGGCTTTTGAGGCTTGCTCTTGCAATGATGTCCTGACCTTGGCCGAGCATTTCGGGGAAGCCGTTGCAAAGGCTCCCTGGTCAGGCAGCGGCAAGGGACTCCGCTGGCTCCGTTCCTGGGAATTGTCTGATAATGATCTCGGCTGGTGCAGGAATGTGATTGCGAAGCAGGGGAGTGTCATAGTGGAGCGCAGGGAAAAAGTGGTACGTGATTTCGCAATGCTGTTCAATGTCTCTGAAAATGATGTCAACTTCGAGGGTATGTCGCTATTTTTCAATGACAACGGGATGTACAAGGGCAATGTCCTCGGCACTGATGACTGGATTCTGGATGAACTCACCGCCTATCTTCCAAGGAAACTTTTCATTGAGATAAAGGATGCGCTCGGACAATTTTTCCGTAGGAATTATCTAGGTGTGTATCAGGGTTTTATCGGAGTGGATATGTTCATTTACACAGATTCCGGCGGCTCTTTCCTCATTGCCCCCTGCGTGGAAATCAACGCCCGTATGACAATGGGCCTCCTTGCCCGCCGTCTGTTCGACCGGCACCTCGTGTATTCTCCAGGAACCGGCCTGGACCTGGTTCGCGACATCCGCTCAGATTCCGTTCCATCCGGCCGTTATGCCCTCCGGATGGAATATTCACCTTCCGGTATCATTCTGCCTTCAGACGCTTTGCCGCTCACGCCTTTTTCTGAGGGATTCAGGTATTCGGTCTGGGTAGGAAAATAATGTTGGAATATAATTGAATTTCCCCGCAAAACAAGTTGCGTCTAAGTCAAAATTGAGTATATTTGTAAGACTTGTAAAAAATAACCAACTTGCTGACTGATATGAAGCATTTTTCATTCTCATTGACATTACTCTTGATGATGTCCCTTTTTTCCTGCACTGACCGTAACGTTGAATACAGCCTCGTGGAGCCGATCCCCGATGGATGGGACTGTTCGCAGTGGATTTCCGTGGCCAATGCGCCGGTCGTGGAGGAAACAATAACGGACGGACACAGGGCCGCGGACGGTGCCAATTGGTTCGTGTTCGAGCTCAGTAACGTCAAGGCTGTGAAGAGCGTCCGCTGGATGACTGCGGGACTCGGCGTATATCAGCTCTATGTCAATGGAAATGTCATTGGAAATGAGGTCCTGAAGCCTGGCTTCACACATCCTTACAAGACCAAGAGGTCATTCACATACGATGTGACAGCTGCTGTCAGGAATGGCTCTTCCAATATTTTTGCCGCACAGGTGACACCGGGATGGTGGGCTGACAAGATTGTGACTCCGGCCCGTAGCACTCAGATGACAGGACGCAAATGTGCATTCCGCTCAGTTATCGAAGTGGAATACAAGAATGGCGAACGTAAGCTCTATGGCACGGACACTCTTTCCTGGAAAGCCGGAATAGCAGGTCCGGTGAAACACGCCGCAATTTTTGACGGGGAGGAGTATGACGCTCGTGAACTGCCTGGCTATGAGACTGTTGACCTGCTTTCAACACCTGAAGTGAATACGGAGTTTAGTGGCGAGATTCTGCCAACCTGCGGAGCCGAGATTTATCACCGTCACGACCTTGCCCTCTCTCCGGCCAGGGCTTATGTCTGGAAGGAGGTGACAGGCACTTTCCTGGATGAATACGGAAAAATCGTGATTGACAGGGAATATCAGGCAGGGGAGACCATGACCATCTCTGCGGGGGAGAACCTTGTCATTGACTTCGGACAGAATTGTGCGGCTGTGCCTTCATTCGAGTTCAAGGCTGCGGAGGGAACACATCTGACCTGCCTCCCGTCCGAGATTCTCAATGACGGCAACGGGGCCTATTCGCGTGGAATGGACGGCCCTGAGGGCAGTATTCACAGACGCAATCTCCGTATCCAGGACAAGGGTATCAGGCTGGACTATACATTTGCCGGCAAGGATGGTTTTGAGACCTATACCCCGATGTGTACATTCTTCGGTTACAGATATGTCTCCATTACTGCAGATGCTGACGTGACCATAAAGAAGATAAGTTCAATACCGGTTACATCCATTGCCGAGAACCTTGAAACCGGAGTGCTGACCACCGGTAACGAACTTGTCAATAAATTGATTTCCAATACTGTATGGGGACAGCGTTCAAACTATCTTTCGGTTCCTACTGACTGCCCGCAGAGGGATGAACGGCTTGGATGGACTGCTGATACCCAGGTGTTTACCGAGACAGGAACCTTCTTCGCAAATACTGCCGCATTCTTCCACAAGTGGACCAGGGATATGCGTGACACCCAGTCTGAACTTGGAGGCTACCCGGGAGTGGCTCCTCTTGCACAGTATGGCGCGGAGCAGACGGCGATGAACAGGGTCGGCTGGGCCGATGCCGGTGTCATTGTGCCTTGGACAGTATGGAAACAGTTCGGAGATGTCTCCATCATTGAGGAGAACTGGGATTCAATGGATAAATTCTTCAGCCATATTACTGAGACGAAGTACAGCCACGAGGCACTCAAGGATGAAAACGGCAACTTCCAATGGGCAGATTGGCTCAGTTATGAGCCTCTCGAAAGCTGCGGCGGCGGAATCTGGGGCAGGGATGACAAGGGCAAGCGCTACCTTCTACCTGAGGCGGTTCAATACTGGAACTATCTCTGCGCCTCATATTGGGCAATGGATGCGGGAATGATGAGGGATATGGCTGCCGCTACCGACCGTGATGCCAAGTATTATGAGGATGTGAGAAAACAGGCCGTTGACTATATCAGGAGCGAGTTTCTGGATGAAAATGGCAGCTTCAAGCTGGATATCCTGAACACAATGCAGACTCCGGCCTTGTTCGCATTGAAGAACGGAGTCGTCGAAGGCCCTGCCAAGGAAGCCGTGATTTCCCGGCTTCGTGAGAATTTTGCAGAGCACGGCGGCTGTCTCCAGACAGGCTTCCTCGGCACCTCAATATTGCTTCCGACATTGTCTGCGAACGGCATGAATGACATTGCATACGACCTGCTTTTCCAGCGCAAGAACCCGAGTTGGCTCTATTCAGTTGACAATGGTGCCACTACGATTTGGGAGCGTTGGAACAGTTATACCATTGACAAGGGAATGGGACCGAACGGTATGAACAGTTTCAACCACTATGCGTACGGCTGTGTATGTCAATGGCTTTGGGAGACTGCTGCGGGAATCTGTACTGACATCAATGAGGCGGGCTTCAAGCGGATCATAATGAAGCCGGTTCCAGACCGCAGGCTTGGACATCTCGATGCAGTATATCATTCTGCTGCCGGTGTAATTGAGAGTCATTGGCGTTATGAGGGTGATGAATGGATCTGGGACTTTACGGTTCCAGAAGGGGCTGTTGCGGTAGTTACTCTCCCGGGCGAGGACTCTGCCCGTGAATATCCTGCCGGTTCGCTTACTATAAGATTGAATGTGGAATAACTCATTAATAACGGAGGTTATATGTTTCGTAAATTAGCTTTGTTTCTTTCCTGCGCGGTTCTTTTGTCCGCCTGCTGTTCTTCCGGTGACGGTTACCGTATCAAGGACGGTGTAATAGTGTTTGACGAGCCGGCTCCGGCAAAAGGCCAGGAGGATATGCTCGAGTTTGCTGCAGAGCCGATGGACACTGTCCGTACAGGCTTTATCGGACTCGGAATGAGAGGCCCTGACGCAGTCAGGCGTTTCACTTACATTGATGGAGCCAAGGTGGTGGCACTCTGCGACCTTGAGGCTGACAGGGTTGCAAAGTCACAGGAAATACTTGCCAGGAGAGGCAAGCCGGCAGCTGCCGAGTATTCAGGTGCGGATTCCTGGAAGCAGCTCTGCGAGCGGGATGACATTGACCTTGTTTATATTTGCACCAATTGGCAGACTCACGTGGAGATGGCGGTCTATGCAATGGAGTGCGGCAAGCACGTTGCCGTGGAAGTTCCTGCGGCAATGTCAGTCAAGGAGTGCTGGCTGCTTGTAGATACCTCGGAGCGTACCAGGAAGCATTGCATGATGCTTGAGAACTGCGTCTATGACTTCTTTGAGCTCACTTGCCTCAATATGGCCCAGCAGGGTCTTTTCGGAGAGGTTCTCCACGCCGAGGGTGCCTATATCCACAATCTCGAGCCGTTCTGGGATGCATATTATGACAACTGGAGGCTTGACTTCAACCAGAAGCATAGCGGTGATGTCTATGCGACCCACGGTTTCGGTCCTGACTGCCAGGTTCTCAATATCCACCGTGGTGACAAGCTCGAGTATCTCGTGTCAATGGATACAAAGTCTGTCGTAGGTCTTGAGGTTGCAAAGGAGAAGATGGGAGTGGATACTTTTGCCAATGGTGACCAGACTTCGACATTGGTGAAGACGAGGAACGGCAAGACAATTCTCGTTCAGCACAATGTTTACACTCCAAGGCCTTACGACCGTATGTATCAGCTTGTTGGAACGAAGGGTTTCGCTGACAAATATCCGAATTCAGCCTTTGCTTTCGAGCCTGACCAGATAGCTGACGCTGCTTCGGACTATGACAATCTTTCCAGCCATTCATACGTTCCTCGTGAGGTTCGTGATTCCCTGATGGTCAAGTACAAACATCCTATCGCCAAGGAGATTGAGGCCAAGGCCCGCGAGGTCGGCGGCCACGGCGGAATGGATTTCATCATGGATTCCAGGCTTGTATGGTGCCTGCGCAATGGCAAACCTCTCGATATGGATGTCTATGATGCAGCAGAATGGTCTTGTCTGGGTGAGCTCACCGCCGCCTCAATTGCCAACGGCAGCAAACCTGTCCAGATTCCGGACTTCACCCGCGGCCGCTGGAACAAGGTCAATGGACTTAAGCTGGCGGAATAATTTTGGCGGAATTGATTCATCTCAACATAAAAGGGAGTGGCTCGCACAGGTTACGGAGCGAAGCGACTGGGTGATACGACATTCATCTCAACATAAAAGGGAGTGGCTTTCGCCACTCCCTTTTATGTTGAGATACCAGGATTCGAACCTGGACAGACAGAACCAAAATCTGTAGTGCTACCATTACACCATACCTCAATTCATCCCAGCAAAGATAGGACTAATTTCTCTATCTGCCAAATCCGGATTCATCAATAAGTTGAAAACAGAGCGAATTATCTGACATCCCCAGCTTCGAGATATCTGGCGGCAACCCTGCCCCTTGGCCCGGTCTTCAGGATATAAGGGAAAACAGACAAGTCAAAAGCCTCGAACAACCTTGCCTCCTCGCCACCGGAATCCGGGTCCATGTCACAGGTGTCAACCATAATCACCTTCAACTTCCTGTTCGATGCCACTGTCTCATTGACAGCCTCCTTCTCAATAAGGCAGCTTTGACACATCCTGTTGTAAATGAAAATGTAAGACCCCGCCTTCAACTTGTCCAGCCTGTATGATTTCCCTGATTTGCCGCTTCCTGCCATAACACCCTTCACCCTGATAGCCGGAATCATTGAACCGGGCGAAGCCTTCGAAACAATGGACAGAAAAGATTCTGCGTATGACAGGACACAAAGCGAATCGTGTTCGGAATTCCAAATGCTCCTGTTCGGAAGTATGTAGTTTTCAATGAGATATGCCCCCGCTTCCTTGTATCTTCCGGTTATCTGCTCCGAGTAATAATAAAGCAAGTCTCCCATAGTCGTCTTGAATGCCGGAGAACCAGCCGTCTTCGTTGCAAGCAGGTCAGTGATGGAATTCATCTCTTTTACCCCGGGCTCACCCTCAAAAGTAGAGAATAGCTTGTCAAACAGAGCCTCGGACTCAGCATTGCCGTAACTGTAATTCTCCTCATCTGCCAAGTCATTCAGCATCAAGGCCAATGCAGCCGCGTCAAGCTTCCTTCCGAGAATAATGCCGTTCTTGTCAACCAGGAACATTCCCGGAGTCTGGAGAATCCCATATTTCCTCTGGAAATCGGAATCCATCTCCGGATCCCAGAGATGAACCACCTCGATATTATCAGGCATAGGACTGAGTTTTTCTTCCACATACCTGTCCCAGGCCAAAGAATCAGCACCGGTGTACACCGCAACCAGTTTTGTATCCAACTCGATATCTTTCAATATGTTGCGAAGCATTATCGACTGAACCAGGCAGTTTGCGCATCCGGTATCATAGAAATACAGGACAGTATTCTTCGTCTCGCGGCCGCCATAGTTGCCATCCTGCTCGTAATCATTGCCCCCGAATACATCCACATTCTCACCGGACCTCGTCTTCAATGTCAGTCCCGGAGCCCGGTTCCCCACGAGGGAGGCCCTGTTGAAATCGGCGAAAATCCTGGCATTCATCAGTTCAATGTCGCTCGACGGCCTGGCCTTTCCGGTTGTAAACCATTCATCCACAATGTGAACAGCCACGGCCTCCACGCCCATAATCTTGGAAGAACAGTAATGTCGATAGAGCCAAGTAGCCACAAATTGCCTTGTCCCAGGCTCGGTGCAGGTTGAAATCAGGAAATCGCATTCCGTAATCTGCTCATTGACCTGAAGCCCCTCAATAGCCTTGACATAAGTCTCAAGCTTGGCTGACAGTGCCTTCAATGCGGTGGAGTCCGGTGCCTCGATAGAGATGGTTCTCCCCGGCCAGTACGCCATTGCCCTGCAATCCCGCCCGGAAAACATTGAAACCAATGTTATCAAAACGGTAATTGCCAGTAACTCAATATGATGCGATTTTGTCATTTTTTCGGACGAATTTATTTCACTTCCGGCAGAACAACACCTTCCGAAAGGAAGAGGGAAGTGTCCCCGTGATGGCGGAGAATATCCCGCACTGCGGATGAGGATATATGTGCGAACTCTTGTGCAGTCGGGATGATGATGGTCTCCACGTCCGGTGCAAGCCTCCTGTTGGCGTCGGCGATGGAACGCTCTGTCTCGAAGTCAATCATATTCCTGACCCCGCGGACAATATGCCTGATGCCGAGTTCACGGCATTTGTCAACCGTGAGATTGTCGTATTTGATAATGCTTACCCCGTCAAGCCCCTTTACAGCTTGCCGGATTATGTCAATCCTCTGGTCCATGTCGAAAAAGCCCCGCTTGTCCTGGTTGATTCCGACAGCGACCACTACCTCGTCAAACATTGTGAGGGCCCTCTTCAGAATGTTCAGATGCCCTGCGGTGAACGGGTCGAAAGACCCCGGGAACAATGCCTTGCTCATATCCGAATTATTATAATTGCCAGTCAATAGGTGTCTTGCCTTCCGATTTCAGGATTTCATTGGTCCTGGAGAAATGCCTGCATCCGAAAAATGCTCCCCGTGCAAGCGGTGAAGGGTGTGCTGCCTCAAGCACGGTATGTCGTGATGTATCAATCAAATCCTTCTTTGTCCTTGCGAAATTTCCCCAGAGAAGGAATACTATGCCGTTGCAATTATCTGAGAGATAACGTATTACGGCATCAGTAAACTCCTGCCAGCCAATGCGGCTGTGGGAAGCGGCCTCCCCGCATCTTACAGTCAGGACAGCATTGAGCAGAAGCACTCCCTGCTCCGCCCATTTCCTCAAATCCGGGCATCCGCTCATCCTGATTCCGAGATCATCCTCGATTTCCTTGAAAATGTTCTTCAGGGATGGCGGCGCAGGTACATTGGCAGGAACCGAGAATGACAGCCCCATTGCCTGACCCGGTCCGTGATAGGGATCCTGTCCCAGAATCACGACTTTAACCTTGTCCACCGGAGTCAGTTCGAAAGCCTTGAAAATCTCATTGCCCGGAGGAAATATCAGCCTGCCTTCGGCCTTCTCCCTGTGGAGCTGCTGCGCGAGGGAGATGAAATACGGTTTTTCGAACTCGTTCTTAAGCGCCTCTTTCCAGGAGGCTTCAATCTTGACGTCCATCAGAATGCGATTTCAGGCGAATACAGCCTTGACCACATCGTCAATGGTATTGACATATACGAAGGTCAAGCCCTTGATATACACCTCGTTGATGTCCTCAATGTCCTTGCGGTTCTCCTCTGAGATGATGATGGTCTTCACTCCCGCCCTCTTGGCAGCGAGAATCTTTTCCTTTATGCCTCCTACCGGCAGCACTTTGCCCCTCAATGTCATCTCTCCCGTCATTGCAACACCCTTGCGCAGAGGCTCTCTCCGCAACGCGGAAAGCATTGAGGATACGATGGTTATGCCCGCTGACGGTCCGTCTTTCGGAACGGCTCCCTCCGGAACGTGCACGTGGATGTCCTTCTTGTCGAACTCCTCCGAAGTGAGCCCGGCCATCTCCGGATGCGCCTTGATATATTGGAATGCAATGGTGGTGGACTCCTTCATTACATTGCCGAGGTTTCCGGTCATCGTGAGCTGGCCCTTTCCCTCGCTGACGGAACTCTCCACGAAGAGAATCTCGCCTCCCATCTGTGTCCAGGCAAGGCCCGTTACAACGCCAATGCCCTCATTCCCTTCCTGCTTGTCGTGGAAAGATGTAGGCAGGCCAAGATACTCCTTGAGGTGCTCCTTCTTGATGGTGGCTGGGACTGCCTCGTCCATCGCAATCTTCTTCGCAGTAACCCGTGCAATCTTCGCAATCTGCTTCTCAAGTCCGCGGACACCAGATTCGCGGGTATATTTGTCAATGATTTCAGACATTGCACATTCGATATTTT
Organism: Candidatus Cryptobacteroides sp.; assembly: GCA_051870135.1. GTDB lineage: Bacteria > Bacteroidota > Bacteroidia > Bacteroidales > UBA932 > Cryptobacteroides. The sequence continues at coordinate 14,913 of JBJEBP010000058.1, forward strand.
TATAACCAGTATTTCTTAACGCATCCCCCATTGTCTTAATGACAAATATATCTTTAGCCATTTTCTGCCTCCTATAAGTTCCAATAATTATTAAAATGTGA
>JBJEBP010000059.1:0-6820 GCA_051870135.1 Candidatus Cryptobacteroides sp.
TGTTTCCCTCCATAATACGAAATAGGTGTTCTCATATCATTTGAATTAAAATAATTGTTATCTTTGCGGTGTACCACCCATACGCACAAAACGGCACAACGCAGCGAGAGGATTTTTACTCCCGGCTTTGCGTTGTGCCGCATTTGTGTAAGAAGTGGGTGGTACTGTTTCTTACAGGTCGGGAGTTTTTTACTCCCGAATCATTTTATTTCCGATCTGCTTTATATAGTTTCCATCCCTCAATAACATCAGATATGACTGCGTCTTGACCATTTTCTACTTTAGACATCGCAGCGACTATACCTAACATTAAATTCCTATTTTGCAAATCGATTGTTTTGTCAGGATCATAGTTAGACTGTCTTGATACAGTTCGAATATACGATTCCGTATCATTCTCACTCGGAGGAGCCCATCTGCTTATCATCTTCCTTATGGATTTCAACCCCAGCTTCGAATGATAATAGTGCAGGGCAACAAACATTGCTCTGTAACCATAAGCAACTGTTTCAAATTGCTTGAATTCGTTATCCCTGGATGGACTAATCTCCCCTTTATAAGTAGTGGATGACTGCCGTATATTCCCAGGATTATTGTTTCTCAAACCTCTTGGTATCATATCTTACCTCCTATTCCCATGCGTCCCAACTGTTGACCAATTCTATGGCCTCCTTCCTGAAGCTCTCGAATGCCTCCCATTCAGCGGCATATTCCTCGGACTTGATCTCAGAAAGTTCCCCGATTCCTATCTTGGCCGACAGCAGTTGCAATCGATGGGTCTTGATAGCATCTTCCTCGGTCTGGAGATAGCGTGAACGTATGATGCCGTTGATAAGTTTATCGCGGTTCCACTCATCGCATTCGATAAGCGTACCCCCATCTTCCATATTCCCTGAATATGAAATACCGGGGATTGATTCAGAATCATCATCAGGCTTATAATCAGCCTCAATACCGTTAAGGTAAACTAAAAAATGCGCCCCATCGTATTGAGTGGGACGCATCTCGTGCGGATATACCGCAGTGTGATTTTGTGCTCTGTTCATATTATGTGAATTTGTAAAACTTCTTTTTTTTCTTGTTTACTTCAATTCTTATGACAGTTGGTGCAGGGAGGTCCTCTTTGGAGAACTCCGTCTCCGTTTGCTCTATAAGGACTTTGGATCCAGTATATGCATAGTATTCCTCCCCTGGTTTAACAAGCACATATTTTCCCTTCTCGTTCTCATAGGAGAACTCTTTGCCCTGCCACTCGAAGCGAATTGCGAGGCATTTCTTCGGAGAACCATCATCATTGAACTCCTTGATGGAGTCAATGACCTCGTAGTCGCGAAGCTCCATCATGAAGTCATCCTCATTCTCGGAGACCTCCGGGTCGAACAGTAGGCTTTCGAACCTCCTCTGTTGGGTATGCGCAATGTCAAAGGGACATTGGCTTTTGCGCTTGTTAATCTTTGCGCCCAATCGTTCTTTCTTTTCCATGTGATATTTATTTATGAAGTTGATAGAATTCGCATGCATCATTGTGCCCAGTTGGGATGAGACAGCCCGCCGGATTTGATCATAGGAAAGACCCATCTTGAGACCTTTCCGGATCTTTCTTTTGATTCCCTCTTTAACCAATTTACTTGCCCTTATGTGACCATCCTTGAATATCCGGTAGCCTACAATAGTAAAGCCGTCAGAATAACGTGATGGACCTGTCTCAGGGCATTTCCCTGCAATGCTTCCAACCTGCCATTTCTCGTTCATTGTCATACGGAGTTCTGTGCCCCAATAGAGAGCAATCCAGTCTGTGACCATGTGCAAGAAAGTTTTATCCTCGTGTAGAATCAAGATGTTATCCATAAAACAGTATGGATACTTTATTCCGCACTGAACATAATCTCTGAACTTATTAGACAGGTAAGCATCACCCTTGGCTACTTCTGCACAGTCTTCATCAGTTTTGGCCGTTGCTCGTTTTGCCACCACATATTGGGCTGCCATCATTTGGGTAAGGGTCTCATTACCCTGCATTCCGAAAAGTCGCCGGAGGTCGTGCATAAATTGAGCAAGGGCCATATTGGCATTGATAGTAGAGATTTTGAGTCCAATTGCGAGTCCTGCCGGATGTTTCAGGTCTCCGTTCCCCATAGGTGTTCCGATGCTACTGTCCAAGACCGCATCAAAGGACTTCATCAGTAGAGGATCCTTGATGTGTCGGCGAAGGTATTGCTTAGGCACATCAATGGGAACATTCGCATACATTTTAGATACGTCCAGATTAGCAAAAGCCTTTAGTTCCGGATGGGCTTTGATGTCAGATGCAATCTTCTTTACCATCTGGTGCTGACCTCGCCCAAGCACACAGGCAAAGGTACGTTCATCAAAGCTCCTGCAGATGATATTCTCTACTGGATTAAGGATGCCCCAATGATATACATGATGCTCATATTGAAGCATTGATAGGAAGCGTGCTTTCTTACCCTTCTTTTCCAGGATAGTCTTATATGAATAATCTTCCGGACGAATTTGATAAGAGCCAGTCAAAAAAAGCTGAAGGAGGCTTTCAACATTCTCATCCAGATTGGATTCAAAAGCCTTTACCTCCTTCCTACGCTTTTTGCGCCTTGAAGCGCAGTAGTGGGCTATCTTGAAATTATCTTTCGTGCCCACCACATCAGACAAATGTCCATGTCTTCGTGTCACAGTGTCAAAAGTGTTACAGTGTCTGCGTGTCTGCTTTTTCTCACAAGCGCCTTCGAATCCCTAAAGACCTACCAGAACCCGTTTTGATGATATCTTTTTCGGCAAGAGCCGAGGCCAACCCTCAAATAGAACCGGCTTGCAAACACAGAACACCGGATCCAAGTAGTGGGGCGACGACAGGTTCGCATTGGCATTCGAGGGCGCATTGTTACCGTTGAAGTACGCCAAGCCATCATTGTCACCATTGTTAGCATTGCCGGAGCCAAGAGGCGAACGAAAACCCGAAACCTACCGCCTTAGAGAGCAAGCCCACCCTTTAAGGCGCTGCAAAGTTACAAATTTCCTATTAACTCCCAAAAACGCTATATCAAAAACCGCCTTCGGCGGTATTATGGCTACCGCCTTGACGATTTGGAAAAGGAAAGAACAGTATTTCAAAGAACTGAATTTATTTTTGCACCCAAGGGTGCCGGGCTCATGCTCGCCCTATCGGGCTGCGCGGTTTCTTGGTCGCGCGTCGCCCCCTCATCCCTTCGACTAAGCTGCTACCACAACAGGAACCGGGTCAAAATCATCAGGCGTTTCGCAGAGGGGCGACGACAGGGCCGCAGCGGCATGCGAGGGCGCATAGTCACCGTCGAAGCACGCCAAGCCATCAGTGTCACCAGAGTTAGCAAGGCCGGAGCCAAGAGGCGAACGAAAACCCGAAGTAGCAATATCACGATATGCTCCATCTCCATAGTAGGTGGTACTTGTTCCGGCACACTCAGATGGGACACCGGCAAGACCGTTGAAATTCATCTTGGAGATGTAATCCCAACCAGCTTCTGCACGTGCTGCAAGGCTACCAACATAGAGCATATTAACCGTATCAGAATAGTCCCATGTTGTCTTGGAGGATTTTGCTACATAAAAGTCATAAGAGCCATCAGAAGCCTTCTTTGCGACGATGCGGTTCTTTCCTACCCACAGATGGCCATAAGGGTTCTTGAGTCCAAAGAACACCGGGATAGGGGCCGTGTAAACGGTTGTTCCGGAGGAATTCTTCACGAGGTAGTTTACCACACCGACACCATCCGCCAAGTCAACACCTGCAGAATATGGGACAACGGGATAGTAATTGTTGAATGCCTCCCATGAAGGCATTCCGCTTACCCCAGAGCCAAGACCTCCCTGATAGAGGCCATTCGCATCCTTCGTAGAATTGAATGCCGTCTGGCAATGCTGAGTACCCATGATGATTTCAAACAAGAGTTCAATCACTGTCTCTATCCAGCCCCATCCTGCGCCCCAACCTGTCCCACGCTTGGCCGCTTTCGCCTCAAATGAGGAAGTTCCCAATTGGGTAGCCGGATAGCCCAGCATAGAAAGATTATCGGCGGATGCATTCCCGGAGGTGAGGGCGGCACCATTGCCTCCACGGTATTGGGCAGAGGTATTGATGACAGAACAGAGTATATCATTGGTCCTGTCCATAATGCCTGCGTGTCCAGCTGCTACCGAAAAGATAGGAATCCGGTAGTTCTCTTTGCCGGGGATAGGCTTGAGGCTTGCTGCCTTGTAAAGGTAGGAGCCCTCATTCCAGATGGCAATGTAGAACGGGGTTCTGGTCCCCCACATATACTGCCCCATGGTTCCGTCCAGTTTAGCCGTCTCGCCGGTGGCCAACTTGTAGTGGTTGGTGGGGTCCAGTTTCCGGCGGTTATGGGCATCATCCACAAGATAGCAGCCAAGCCCCAGGAGGGACGGCAGATTTCTCAGGTAGTCGATATTGCCTACGGCTTCACCTATCGGCGTGGAGTAGTCCTGGTTCCAGCGGCGGCAGGCATAGCCGTCACCCAGAAGGAGGCTGACGGGGAAATGACCGTACTTTCCGGCAGCAGCCGATTTCCCAAAAATAGTGTCACCGTCATTTATGGCGGTAAACACGTCCAATGAATTGAGTTTCTTCTTTGACATAAAAATATCTATTAGTTTTGATTAACTGATTACCGCATCCGGCATAATATCCGTCACTACCATCCAATTACTATAGCTGCCACTCACATTCACGGCCAAAAGTTGTATGAGTCCACCGCGTATGCATTCAATGGAACTTGCCGCCTCAAGACCATAAGTGCCTTTCTTGGATGGATGATAGATGCATGCACCAGATTGGCAGGAGATTGTCAATGTTGGGGATGACTTGGTTTTGACAGGGAAATCAAAAATCGTTAGGAGGGAGCCAGAGAATGATGCATCACTTGGCAACTGCAATTCAATCGCATACCCAGACATGTTTCCTTGAGAATATAGATTGAAATTAGTGCTCACGCGGTACACGCCATCCCCAAGATATGTCGCTCCTTCTTCAAAAGACTTGAATGGGATCTTCAGGAAACCCGAAAAGGTCCCTGAGGTTGCAATCAAATTACCTTTTTTATCAACACTGAACGCCCCATTACTGGTCTTGATTGTACCGGCAGCGTCCAACTCTATCAGTCCGGAGGTGTGATAGATTCTACCTTCATCTGCAATCCATCCCTGACTCCCGGTTCCTACGAACAGCCCTTTGGTGCATACAAACTTGTATTCGGAAGCGACAGTCCAGATGGTGGAACCGGAATTTACTATCACTAAAGGCGTAACATTGGATACACTCCTATGGGACTGGTTGCACAGATAATGGACCCCGTTATAAACAACCATATCCTGGTATGCTTCCCCCTCAGCGCCGGATAGGTAATCAACACCAGCTTGCCATTCCGACAGTCGCCGGATGGCTCCCCTTTCTCCCTTATCTCCCTTTTCCGGGGGCAGTTTGTAGGATATTCGTGTGATTGCCTTAGCTTTCATTTTCTGTTTCCTTCGTAGTCATTTGAAAATCTTGCACATTATTTCGTGGCAGTGATAATGAGGGTCAAATCGCCTTTGGCGGTTTGGGCGTGGTCGAGTGTCACCGTAAAAGTTGAACCGCCATCCTGGGAGTTGATCTCATCCCCGGATGAATTCGTCAAGAGGTAGTTAAAGGAAAAGCCAGACTGGACCGCTTGGTTTTCTCTCTTGCGCACCTCGGGGGCATACACAATCAGTGTCTGGCCGTCGGCATTCAGTTCCTCCGGAACAGTGTTCCCATGCCCGTCAGTGGGATTCGGAAAGATGATGAGGACGTCCGTTTCATCTGCCACTTCCAGAACTGCATCAGCAGTCTTGCCGGAGAAAGACACTTCACATTTGTAAAGTTCGGAAGCATTGATGTCAGATGCCGCAAGGGCAATCTGCTGTGTAGTCTTGTTGATGGAAACCCAACCGTCCACGCCATTAGTCACAATCATCTTGTACCACTTCCATGTGACTCCGGTAGTCTGCTCGGATCCTCCCACCAGCAAATGGGCCTTAGCCGTCAATGTAGAAACATTATCATCAATCACACCGCCGTTATTTACGGTGATGTATGGAATAAATGCTTCGCCATCCGTCTGCTCGATCCCAATTTCAATAGAGGCGGAAACACTTGTCTGGAAGCCGGTATTGACTACCGCCTGGAATAGGATAGTATCAGAATCAATATTGCTTACTGAAGCAATATCTTTCAAGATGGTCAGTGTCGGGACGGAGATTCCATTGATTGTCTTTACCTCAGACTTGAAAGTTCCTGCGGCAATAGCACCCATAGCCGTTGAAAGGCCGTTGGAGCCAAAATTGATGACACTCCCATTATAACTCCATACAACGCCGGTAGTCAGTGGGGAAAGCCTTGTGGCAGTTAGACTACTCCGGATAACCGGGTAGATACAAGGTTGGTTCGTCCCAAAGGACGGGGTAATGGCATTGGTGCCATTGGTGATGAATTGCTTGAGAGGGAAAGTGCTTCTCAAGCCACAACTCAGGGTGTCACCCTGTTTGACATACTTGATAGTAGTCAGTCCACTTACATTGCTCATAATTACAAGGTCTTTTCTAATTCTATTTTCGCTTCGAGCGCCGTCAGAACGGTTCCGCCCAGCTGCTTGACTTTATCTTTGAAGTCATCGTTTCTGCCGTATGTTAGAAGGTCACCTTCATTGATGATAACATCTTCGTTTACGGTCCGCTTCCGGATCTTGTCCACGCCGAGCAAAACGGCATTTACATAAGGTATTTTTGCGTA
>JBJEBP010000059.1:6920-14959 GCA_051870135.1 Candidatus Cryptobacteroides sp.
ACTGTTACAACACATTCATTCTTCACATGACTGGCCATAGGGGAAACCTCCACGCCACCATGGATGTAGTTCTCAAAATCATAAGCAGGATAGCGTCTCTGGACAACCGTCTCAGCGGTCAGACAGTTGGATGTTGGAGCAGTAGGTAGTGTTTCCCCGTCCAGTGCATATTCTGCTTTGCAAACAATTCTTTCTTCATCCAGATATTCTGGATCAATAACCAATGAATCGCTGTTCTGCCCGGACTCATAGAAGAGATGGTCATCTCCATTGATAAGTTCTTCTGAGTTGTCTGATGCCCGGTACCACCAGAAAGCGACCCGGACTTTTGTCGGATCAGGAGTTACTCCACCCAGTTTGAGACTGGCCTTGATTGTCCGGACTCCGGAGTCCTCAATCGGATTGAACCGCCATGAAGCTGGCTTATCAAGACTCAAGGCCGCAGGGACGGCAATGGATGTTGTACTCAAGAGGACGGAGTCCTGGACCTTGATAAGTTTTCCGCTGCGGTTATCCGGAATGTTTGCAGTGAAGACCAGAACTACCCTCGAAGGATAGCGGATATTCGCCTCCACCCTGAGAGAACCGTTCGCATCAATGGTGTACCCATCCGTTGCGGCGGAGATGAGGTACTGGGATAGTTCTGCCCCGATATATGATCCGCTGGGCACACTGGCTGCTACATTTTCCGGGAGGGCATACCAACAGACACCTGTGAGAGATGCAACCCCTCCTGGCAGAATCCCGTCAGGATCCTGAATCACAACTTCCGGGGTGAGCACAAGAGGCGTAATCCCACGGTCTGGGATAAATTCATCCGTCTCCGCGCAATGAGTCTGAGTCAAGCTTCCTCCTTGCACCAGCAAAGAAACAGACACATTCAACGGGGTATAAATAACATTAAGTCTCTTTACCTTTTTCATATCTTTCAAATAGTGTTCAAACGGTTCTAAAATGCTATTGTAGCGTTCAGGGTTTCAGCCCCGTCACGGACATAGGCCCTGCAGATGAAACGCCCAGTCCTATGAGTTACGGGCAAGTCTTCATTGGTCAAGGTAATGGAATTGCCAGCATTTGCATGATTGGTATTCCATGTTGAATCTTCGACGACATCCCCGGTGTCACGTGTCCATGAAAAATCACTTGCCAGAATCACCGATGTAATGTCATTCGCACCTCTCCTGACAACTGCTGTCAGGGTTGTATTTAACTCTCCAAAAAGGAAGGTGTCCCCATCTGAACTCTCAATGTCGAGGGAAAGGGTTGTATCACCGGCTACCAGAAGCCAGTCAGTGGAATCATACCGAGGCTCCTGCGTTGTCCCTTCCACAATACAGCGGTACTTGCAGGATTTGTGATACACTTCATCTTGATACTGGGCATTGGACAGGTACGGATCATCCTGTGCAGTGATGGCATTCCAAAGGCCTCGATCCCGGATTGTTTTGATGACATTCCCTGAAGGGTCTATCTGGTGGAAGTCACGGGCAATGACTGTGTCAAGATAGATGGCGGCTCGGTTGTTCACCGGCAGACCGTCAGGTACCAGGGATTCCGGTACATTTCCCCAGACCGTTGCATAGTTCTTTGGCTGGATAATGTACTGATCTACCCCGTAGAGCATGACTATACGCTGTTCTGATGAACTGAAATATTGGCTCTGTTGTCTTTCTACATTGGTAAAATTGCCATATCGGGCAATGTTCATGTAAGATACTGGGGCGGCATTGACACCTCCCGGGACCTCTGAATCAGCGCCCAGTACCACGCGGACAGTTTTAGCCGCATCATCCACATCCGTAACCCGGAAATATGAAGTGATAAAACCACCATTGCTATTGAAATGGCCCTTGCAGATGTCATCCAATGCCAACTCTATATGGTCGCCGTCCTCAATATCCAAAAGGAGGGTGAAGGCCGTGTCACTGTCTGGGTCTTTAGTGACCTGCGCAATGGTCGCCCCCTCCGTGTTCCACATCTCGCCGCCGGTGACGCGAATCTTGTTATAAATGAGCATCGGAACTTTCAGGAAGGAACGCAAGGTGAGCCCGTTCATTTCACCGTTGCCTTTTTCGTCAATGGCCGCGCCGACGCCGGTCTCAATGCCTGACACAAAATCAGGAGTTTGAAATAAACTGGAAATCACCTTGGCAAAGCGGACGAAGTCCGTAGTCCTGACCGATTGGTCCATGTATTCGTTCCAGTTGTGTTTCTCCCAAGTATCAGCATCAGTCGCATGATCTGCCTCTTTGGAATGTTCGGCTTCATCAGCAAATCCAGCATATACTTTCAGCTTTTTTGTGGTGACTGTTCCATCCTCATTCTCCTGGGTCAAGGTAAGATATAGATAGCCATCATTGTCGGTAGATATCTGATTAAGATATGGGAGATTTGGATGGGTGTGCGATTCTCCACCGCCCACATTTGAGGATTTACCACTCTGTACGACAGATACCGTGCTGGATACGCTTACGCCAAGTTCCCTCAAGCGTTTAGATCGAGGACGAGCTGTGCGGCTGACAACATTAGATATATACTTTTTCTCCATCATTTGCCCTCCTTGGTATATTCGTCAGCACTTAATTCAACGAATGTGGTATCAGAGTTGCCAGAAGCGACATCCTGTTCTTCGGAGATGAGCAGGAATTTGATATCCTTACTCTGGGCTGCATCTTTGTAAAGAGTCAGGCCACCTGCATCAATCTCAATGTCACCGGACAATGTAGTATGCCTCTCCGCATATTGGCTATATAAAGTCCCTATAAGGAGCTCTTCGGGATGATCCACACGTCCTGCCCTTTTCAATCTTTGGATCTGCAAGCCATCGGACGTTCTTTGATATATACCCTTGGCCGATGGGCTTATCCCATCTATTGTTCCACATATAGTATCGATTTCAAGCTCTTCCTTTGCATCCTTGTTCACGATGCCGGAATATTCCAAATCTTCAATTTCCGAGTCATCGAAAGTCAGTGTACCTTTCACGATTGATACTGCAGGCAGTCCATATAGCTGCCAGCGTATTTTCCCATAAAGACCCTGTTTTTTGAACAGACTTGTTTCAATATTGGTTGAGAATCGTTCCGTATCGTCAAGAACCCAAACTCCGTTATACACCCGTATCTCCAGATATCCGCCTTCCGGAGGGTATGGTATATATTGTCCCTCAGGTGCTTTTTTGAAACTGTCAAAAATAAAGAAGTCTTTTTCCTGACCTGTAGATTTATCTGTATAAACCAATTTTCGTTTGCTTACTTTTTTGCTGCCGTCGGTACGAGGTTTGCCGAAATTCTGTCTATTTGTATTCCATCCCATCAGTCCTGTACCTTCAATCAAGTCATCAGGATCATAGTATGCCAACCAGGCCTCACCCCACTGGGAATCTCCACTCTCCCAGCCCCATTTATTACTATATGAGTCTTGTGCAGTGTATTTTATTGAGTTGGCCGCCTGTCCGTTTTCAGTAATCCACTTGTTGTTGTAATGATAAAGTGCATTCCCGTCAATATCATACAACACTATCGATACTGGCACAAAAGCAAATTGTCCATAAGATTTGACGGAATCAAAATTACCTGATTCATTTGCATCAGACGCCTCCTCTAAAGGATTATAGCGAGGATCAAAAAGCAATGGCAGTTGGATTCTCAGATAATAACCTTTGGCATCATCAGCACTGAGACGAGGCAGATATGCACGGGTAGTTTTCATTACAAGGCGCTCCGAATGGTTTTCTGGGGAAACTCCTTTCAGTTTTGGCCATCCAGTTGACAGAGATCCGTGTCCACCAGTATAAAATCCGCCAATGACACCTTCATTCTCATCACCACCGAGCATAGGTTGAATTTTGAAATATGCATTATATGAGCCTATTTCTGCCAAGCCGTTACACTTGTCCGACTTATATGACCTGAAAATGCTGAAACCAACGTACTCATAATCCCATCCCTGAACAGTTCTATGTGACTCATCATAGTCAACATAAAATGAATAGCATTCCGGCATTGTCATACCTTCCGGTACTGCCCCCATATAGTACCTGACATCCGTTGAATCAGAACCAAGATTAATCCATTCCGGGCCGAATATATCTCCGTACTCCAATTCTCCATCAAGTATTGATGCTGAAGAATACGGAGAAAAGGTGATTTTTATGTTGTTATAAACATTGTCAGTACCCAAAGTTGATGCATCTCCACTCCAATTTATTTGTTTGGGGTTCGTGATATTGACAAATATGCCGTTCAGATCATAAACGAATATAACACCACATCTTTGAATTATTCTTAACCCGAGAGGTCTCAATATCCCTTCAACCGCTTCCTTGAATGATGAGATATTACCGTCCTCATCGATGAAATTCTCCGATGGGATTGACAATGAGTCAAGATGCATCGGTGTATCATCCTCAAATGATGTAGATATATATTTTTCGTTTACTCCGCTGATATTCATCCCTGATTCCTTCAGCGCAGCATCAATAATGGCACGAAGGCTTTTTAGCCCATTGAGGTTATATGGTATTCTGTCAAGAATGCCAAAGTCTGAGAATGTCAGCGATACCTCATAGTTCATATCACTGTTATATGGTTCTTCATAAAACTCCGGATCAAGACAGCCGCTCCAATATAGATTTCCATTCCTGTACACATCAAGTCTTATCTGACCAACTTTGATTGAGTACAAGTCAAGGTAGGTTCTGTCGCCCGGAGATACGATTGTCAGTGTTGCCGTGCTACCGCAAATCACTTCATCTTTTGTCGTAGAGTTCCATTCTATCAGCAGCGGCTCATCGAATGGGAATGTCAGCTGGCCGACCTGGAACGCCACATCGGATTCCTGGAGTATCTCACACCTCCAAGATGCTCCGTCTCTGGAGGGGAAACCTCCTGCATATCTGACAACCATCGACATATTATGACCTTTTTCTTCTCTTTATTTCCCTGGATTGAACACCGACCAGGTTTCGGCCTCTTATCTTGAATTCTATTTCTCTGGATCCGGAATCATTTATTCCTATTATGGATTTCAGTTTATCCAAAGGGGCAACAACCTCAGGGTTATGGCTTGCACCGGCATATTCACCGAATAAACCGAATGTCGGACCGTATGCAATACCGCCATCGGCGTATTTAGGAATTGCGGCAACTGCTGCACCGACAGCGGCCATACTTGCCGCAAGAGATATGAGGTTGTATGGGAACGGCACTGACTGGGACTGTGCAGCTGCCCCAGCGAAAGCCTGAGCAATATTACCACCAATCAGCGAAGCAATTGCAGGAAGCGCCTGTGCCACCGCCGCAAGTACATTCGCACCCCAAGAGAGCCATCCGGAAGCATTCTCTCCGACCACGCCTGAAAGGCTGTTGGCTATTGATGACATTCCTTCCAGACAAGCAGTCGCCTGCTGTCCTTTTGTCATTGTCGTCTCCAGATTAACAGCGTATTCCTGCCATTGTTTTATTGCTCCTTTGATTGAATCACGCTCATCATCAGTCTGCGCTACCGCAGCCATTTTTTGAAGCTCCTGTATCTTTGATTTCGCAAGTTCAGCACCGACAATCCTCGCCCTCAATTTGATTTCAAGCTCATCATCCAGGCCGAAACCACTTTCAAGCATCGTTGCCACTTCACCGGCATTCACCAACTGCAGGGACTGCTCCATAGCACTCTGTTTTTGTTTATACAGCTCTAACTGCTTTTGCAGCTCCTTCCTTTCAACATCCCCGGCTTTCTGAATCCTGCTTTCCAAAGAACTGATGATTATACCGTAATCTTCAAGGCTCTTAGGGTCGGCAGGTACATTCAATGCATCAAGTGAATCCTCGATTGCCTGTTTCTTGCGCTTATATTCGTTGATGATGTTCTGAATGACTGCTCTTTCCTGCTCATCGGCATATTTCAGTACCGCCTCACAATTGCTTATGGCATCCTCATAATCCTGTAGGCTATTCAGCACAGCAGGTGTTGATGCCAAGGCAATTCTCGCCCTTATTTCGTCCTCCTCTCTTTTATAGGCATTGATAGTAGCCTGTATCTGTTCACGTTCTGATCCGGATGCCTTGTCAAGTTTATTTTCAAGTATTGAAATGGCTTTCGAATAATCTTCAAAACTTTTCAGGTCCACAGGCATTGACAACTCTGCAAGCGCATCTTCAATTGCTGATTTCTTTTGCTTATAGGCATTGATGGTGGACTGAATTTCCGCCCTTTCATCAGCGGATGCGACTTTCAGCAACTTGTCATAATAACTGATAGCAGTTTCCAGATCCTTTAATGTCTGTGGATCGGCAGGAACCCCAAGTGATTCCAATTCAAGATTGACCGCTTCCAGTTTTTTGTTCCACGCATTTATGTCTTTCTGTATTTCATTCCTTTCAGTAGCGCTTGCGGCTTTCATCGATTCCGTCAAAGACTGAATCTTCTGTTCAATCGCATCAATACTTCCAGACAATGCCCCGGGATCATTGCCGGTGCTTGTTATGCCACCGCCTGAGAGCAACTGGTCCGCTTCATCATTGTATTTCTTAACAATGGAAAAATAGCGGTCCCCCTCTTTCATTTCCTTTTTGGCAGCATCCTGGTATTCTTTAGCCCTTTCGGCTCCATAAGTGCCAATGATGCCACTATAAGCAGATTTTACAATTTGACTCTTCTGGGCATTTACCTGACCTCTTCCTACAGATCCTGATGCCCCAGACAATTTCTGCTGATATACGCCTTCCGCATAATTACGGGCATTTTTGCGGTCATCTTCAGTAACCTCCTTGGCCTTTTCAGCCTCAAGCATTTTTTCAATGGCCGCCTTATATTTGTTGGATGCAAGTTCCATTGCAGCAGCTGCCATCGCTTTTCTTTTAAGCGATTCCACGAAAGCAGTCTCATTGGCCACAAGCAGGTTTTCCGCATCTCTGGCATTCTTGACTTTGACACCGAGATTGTTGAACTCATTAGCGTTGTTCTTTATGAACTTCCGTTGTTTTTCAGCATTCCCGTTGCAGGCTTTCCATTCATTTTGCAGCTTCCTGTATGATATCAGTTGAGATGCTATGCTGTTTGCAACTGTTGAGCGCATCGACTTCTGCGCATCCTCCTCTGCCTTTTTTGCTTTTTCCTGGGCTTCCTTTTGCTCCTTATGCTTTGATACCAGTTTGCTGATTGCAGCGATGAGAGTCGTTATGATTAATGAAGCTCCAAGAGTCATAGTGGCCATCAGAGCTTTGGATGCCACATTAGTCAATCCGATAGATACCGTCAGCCTGTTTTGTGCTGTGGTCCACAATTCAGTCACTTTCCGGCAAGTGACTATACGGAATGCACTGGTTGCATGAAGGGTATTAGATAGTTGCTGAATACCCATCATTACAGCCATAACGGATTGCATCTTTGTCTGCACCTCCATCAATTTCTCATTGTCCTTGGTGAACATCGAGACAATCCCGGATCCAGCTGAATAAAGCCCCATAAGACCCTGGACACCATTGATGACGCCGCCGATTTGAGTGGCACCGGTTGACAAAGCCGTCTGTTCTGTCTGAAGTTCACGGTATGCCGTACCCAGTTCCTCCATTTTGCGCCGCATTTCCTCATATTCCCGGGTATTCTCTTTACCTTCAAGACGCAACTTACCCATATCATTACGAAGGGACATCAGTTGTGTCCTGAGGGATGTTGCGGACTGACGGTAATTATTCGCGGCATCACGCATAGCAGAGAGTGCCTCTCTTTCTGATTCAAGTTCTGACAGGGTACCACTGACTTTCCCCTTGTCAGAGTCCTTATCTGCTTTCAGTTGTTTGTACTTGGCAGAGAGATCTGCAATGGTGGTCTTTTGAATTTCCATCATACCCTGGAGTTCAGACATACTTAACTGTCCTGACTCCAGAGATGATTTGAGATCATTGTATGTTGATGTGTATTGGCTTGACAGTGATTTTACCGCTGATTTCTGAGTCTGGACATCAGCGACGGCCTTTTTCTGCGATTCGGATATGCTTCGGGATATTGTCTGAATACCATTGGCCGAAGCTGATGCTCCT
>JBJEBP010000060.1:0-14914 GCA_051870135.1 Candidatus Cryptobacteroides sp.
ATCTTTATTTCAGGGCTGCGGGCCTTGTTCCGGGCGACAAGATTGCCATCAACGCCAGGAGTTCCGCCAGCTGGGCCAAGACCTTCATGGCGGCCGTTTCCGGCGGTTATGTGGCAGTGGAGCTGTTCCCGGGCTACACCCCTCACGACACCCAGGCCCTCGTGAACCATTCCGACAGCCGGATTCTCTTCACTGAGAAGCAGATATACAAGGACATGCATTTCGAGGAGATGCCCCAGATTCTCGGTGTCATTGACCTTCACAGCGGTGAACTCCTTGACTCCAGGAATGGTTTCGACCGGATTTATGAAAACCGTGCGGCATCATTCGCCCAGGCGCATCCGGATGGGCTGGCTCCTGAGGATGTCAACTATATGGACAGGGATATGGATGAGATGTGCGGCATTATGTACACCTCCGGTTCGACTGGATTCCCTAAGGGAGTTATGCTGACAGTCAGGAACTTCAGTGCCAATGTGGACCTGATACCGAACCATTTCCCATACATTGAGGGAGAGAACTATGTCAGCGTGCTTCCTTACGCCCACATTTTTGGACTTACATTCGATATGATTGCCCCTCTCTGCTGCGGAATGCATCTTGTCGTGCTTTATGTGCCACCGGTTCCGACGAATCTCAAGCCGGCACTCCGGGAGTTCCGCCCGAGAGTATTCTTCGCAGTGCCTCTCATTCTCAGGAAAATGATAGACGAGTCCATAGGTGAGTTTGTCAACAGCAAGACCGGAAGGGCCAAACTTGCTGATTATGAGAATAATTCTGATTTCTGCGAGGCTCTCAGGACAATATTTATGGCGGCTATCGGCGGCAATATCGAGGTGTTCGTTACAGGTGGTGCTGCCATCCCTGATTTCATTGAGCAGCTTCTCGCAGTCAAGCTCAAGACTCCTTTCGTCACTGGCTACGGCATGACGGAATGTGCGCCTACAATCTCTCTCGGCCACATCGGGGCATACAAGCTCAAATCCGTTGGAGAATATGTCAGCGAGCATATTGACGTGAAGATTGACTCTGTGGCACCGACCCGTATAGCCGGCGAGGTTCTCGTGAAGGGCGACTGCGTTTTCCCGGGCTATTACAAGAACCAGGAAGCCACCGATGCCGTGTTTACAAAGGACGGCTGGTTCAAGACCGGTGACCTTGGAACTATGGACAGGGACAACACTCTCTTCCTCGTGGGCCGCAGCAAGAGCATGATCCTCTCATCCAATGGACAGAACATTTATCCGGAGGAAATTGAGGTGGTCCTGAACAATATGCCCTTCGTGGCAGAGTCCCTGATAGTCAGCAGGAAAGAGAAACTTGTCGCCCTCGTGGTGCTGGACCAGAATGCTCTTGGGGATGCAGGAACCGATGCCGAGAATCTCGAGCAGATCATGGCGTCCAATCTTGAGGCCCTCAACAAGATTGTGCCCGCATATTCCGCAGTGTCTTCATACGAGCTCAGGCTTGAGCCGTTCGCAAAGACACCGAAGGGAAGCATCAAGAGGTTCATGTACCAATAATGATGCAGGTCCAGGAATTGTCAAAATTATTGACAGGATTTTGCGTAAAACAATAAATAATGCTATATTTGCATTCCCCTCGTACCAATGAGGGGAACTGCGGAAATAGCTCAGTTGGTAGAGCGTCGGCTTCCCAAGCCGAAGGTCGCGGGTTCGAACCCCGTTTTCCGCTCTCTGGCTGGGTCGGGATGAATACAACATCCCGACTTTTTTGTTATTTGTCAAAATCTTTCTATATTTGACCCCAAATGGGCATTGACTTCCTGTTTTTCGGAGTCTGCCACTGTGTACTAAAATGAATATAATGCTTAAGCGGATAGCAATGAAAATACTATCACCGCTGGTAGTCTGTGCTTTGCTGGCTGCCACTGTATCTTGTAGAAGCGGTGATTCTTCGGCCAATGGTAGAGATATTGAGGGCCAGGTGTCCCTTTCGGGAGCATTTGCTCTTTATCCTCTTGCCGTCCAGTGGTCCAACGAATTCCAGGTTCAACATCCTTCAGTCAAGATTGACGTTTCCGCAGGCGGTGCGGGGAAGGGAATGACGGATGTCCTTAACGGGATGGTGGATTATGCGATGCTCTCGCGTGATCTCCATCAGGAGGAAATCGAGTCAGGTGCGCTTGCCTTCATTGTGGGACGTGACGCGGTCATCCCTGATTTCAATAGCGGCAATCCCTATGCTGCCCAGTTGAGGGCAAGGGGCCTGACATCAGAAGAGGCCAGGAAAATCTGGGTGACGGGGGAAATACGCACCTGGGGCCAGCTTCTCGGGAACGGGGAGAGCCATAAAATCAATGTATATACGAGGTCGGATGCCTGCGGGGCTGCCCAAACTTTCGCATCCTGGTTTGGGGCGAAGCAGGAGGACCTTGTGGGTACAGCCGTGTTCGGTGACCCCGGCATTGCCCAGGCCGTGCAGAAGGACAAGTGGTCGGTGGGCTTCAACAATCTGGCATACGCCTATGATCCCCAGACACATAGGCCTCTAGAGGGTCTGGATGCCTTTCCTATTGACATTGACGGGGATGGAAGCATATCCGAGGAAGAATCTTTCTATGGGACCAAGGAGAGTCTTGTCCACGCAATCGAGGATGATTTGTTCCCTTCACCTCCTGCCAGGAATCTTTATTTCGTGAGCAAGGGTGCGCCTCAGGATTCCGCTTCCCTGGCCTTCCTGAAATTCGTGTTGAAGGACGGGCAGCGTTTCAATGAGCCTGCCGGCTATGTGAAGATTTCCAACAAGGCCCTCAATGACAATATGAAGGCTTACCGTTCGGCGGTGCGGGCCTCTTCCAAGAAGGAGAATACGACTGATGACATTGTCATAATGTTCATCGCCTTCATTGTCTTCATTATTGCGGTATTCAGCGGGGCGTTCTTCCAGAAATCATTGAATGCCAAGAGGATATACAAGCAGAATGTATCTGCGGTGTTCATGTTTATTCTAACGGCCTCATCCATTCTGCTTCTGATTGCGATGATTGGAGGGCTTCTGGCCAAGTCGCTCCCTATTCTCCAGGAGAATTCATTCTGGGATTTGATTACGTCATCGGACTGGAAGCCTTCTCAGAAAAAGTTCGGATTCCTGCCTTTCATTACGGGAACATTGTCGGTGACATTGATTTCCATTACCATTGCCCTGCCTCTTTCTTTGCTGACGGCGATATCCCTGACGGAGTATTCCAAGAAACTCATCAGGAAGTTCATTTACCCGGCCCTCGACATTCTGGCGGCGTTGCCTTCAGTCATTTATGGAGTCTGGGGTATCCTCATCCTGATTCCGGTTACCGGGTATTCGCTTATCACAGCCTCACTGGTGCTATGCGTGATGGTACTTCCTATCATGGTCAGCCTGTTCGTTGAGATTTTCTCCGCCGTGCCCCAGGATCTCAGGGATGCCTCAATGTCACTTGGAGCCACCAGATGGCAGACCACCAAGAAGGTCGTGATAAAGAAGTCGTTGTCGGGAATATTCGCGTCGGTTGTCCTGGCATTGTCCAAGGCTATGGGAGAGACCATTGCAGTCATGATGGTCTGCGGCAGTATTCCGGCCATTCCGAAGGGCCTTTCATCCGGTTTCTACACCCTTCCTGCATTGATAGGTAACAATTACGGCGAAATGGCATCCGTGCCGCTTTATGAGTCTGCCATTATGTTCGCAGCCCTCATCCTGCTCGTCATTGTGGTGATTTTCAATATTTTGTCAAGGATTATCCTGTACAGGATACAGAAAAACGGCTGAAAATGAAGAAGATAGAAAGCAAATACATAGAGGAGAAATTCTTCCAGGTGCTGATGTGGGCTGCGGTCATCACCGTCATGGCGTTTGTGGTCTCCATCATCTGGACAATCTGCGTCAAGGGATTCGGCTCAATTTCCTGGGAAATGGTCAGCCAGACACCTGGCAAGGACTGGAATACCACCGATGACGGCGGCTTTCTCAATGCGATAATAGGTTCGCTGATTGTCGTCCTGCCTGCGATGCTTATTGCAATGATTGTCAGCATCCCGGTCGTGTTCTACATGAATCTGTACCGCAGACGCTCGAACTGGCTGTCATACGTTGCCCGTCTCGTCTATGACGTGCTCTACGGCATCCCGTCGATAGTTTATGGAGCGTTCGCATTCATGATAATGGTGGCCGTCGGAATGAGGGCATCCGTGCTGGGCGGTATCATTGTATCCACCCTCCTCATTATCCCGATGTTCATCAGGAGCGGAGATGAGATTTCACGATCCGTCCCGGACGACATGATTGATGCGGCCTATTCCCTCGGCGCAACCAAGTGGGAGACATTGAAAGTGGTCTTCAGGCAGGTTCTTCCGGGTATGGCCACTGCTTCGCTGCTGGCTGTGGGAAAGGCAATCGGAGATGCCGCAGCCGTGATGTTCACTGCCGGTTTCTCTGACTCGACCGCCACTTCGCTGTCATCCCCGACGGCGACCCTGCCGCTTGCCATATTCAATTGGATTACAATGCCGGAGCCCTTCCCGGGCAGGGCATACGCCGCGGCTCTCGTGCTTACAGTGATAGTCCTCATCCTCAGCCTCGGAGGCCGCTGGATTACTGGACATTTTACAAAGAACAACCTTTAGTTTTCAGTTATGGACCAGAACAAGTTGACTGAACCGATGATAGTGGAGAATCTCAATCTTTCCATCGAGGGGAGACCGATTCTCAAGAATATAAACCTGACATTCCCGGTGAACAGGATTACCTGCATCGTCGGCCCTTCGGGCTGTGGCAAGAGTACCTTGCTCAAATGTCTCAACAGATTGATTGACAATGTGGATGATACATCCATCAGCGGAAGGATAATGATAGGGGACCAGGATATAATCTCCGCTCCGTACAAGGACTTGATCGAGCTTCGCAGGCGCATAGGGCTGGTACCGCAGAGGCCTTGCCCGCTTCCGATGTCGATTTTCGACAATGTGGCATACGGCTGCAGGATTCACGGAATGCATACGAAGAAGAAGGAACTTGCGGATGTGGTCGAGAGATATCTCACCGAGGTGGGTCTCTGGGACGAGGTGAAGGACCGTCTCCAGAGTTCCGCCCAGAGGCTGTCCATAGGCCAGCAGCAGAGGCTTTGTCTTGCACGCAGCCTGGCTGTGGAACCTGATTTCATCCTTGCCGATGAGGCCACTAGCGCATTGGACCCTGTGTCCAGCAAGACCGTTGAGGATCTCTTCGTGAAACTGAAGGAGAAGTACTCAATCATCATGGTGACCCATACTCTCCGACAGGCGTTGAGGATTGCGGACCACGCCGTATTCCTCTATCTCGGCGAGGTGATTGAGACAGGTGATGCGAAGAAGGTATTCGGATCTCCTGAGGAGGAACTTACCAAGAAGTATCTTTCCGGAGTGTTCAGCTGATCAGGCCGGACTTTCGGAAAGAACGAATATATTTCGTAACTTTGCAGAATTGCCGCGTAGTCCGGTGTATGTGCCGTGGCAATGCGGCCGAGATATCAGAAAGTGGTTTTTATTAACGATATAACGAAATGAGCGAACATCTTACTCATCTTAAGGAGCTTGAGGCTGAGTCAATCTACATTCTCAGGGAGGTGGCTGCGCAGTTTGAACGCCCTTGCATCCTTTTTTCAGGCGGAAAAGATTCGATAGTGCTTACATATCTGGCTTACAAGGCTTTCTATCCGGCCAAGATTCCGTTCCCGCTGGTTCACATTGACACGGGACACAATTTCCCGGAGACATTGACTTACAGGGATGACCTGGTGAAGAAACTTGGCGCCGACCTCATCGTGGGCTCTGTTCAGGAGTCGATTGACGAGGGCAAGGTCAAGGAGGAGACAGGTTACAATGCGAGCCGCAACAAGCTCCAGACCGTCACTCTGCTTGACACTCTTGCCAAGTACAAGTTCGATGCAGCCTGCGGCGGTGCGAGACGTGATGAGGAGAAGGCCCGTGCCAAGGAGCGTATTTTCTCCCACAGGGATGAGTTCGGCCAGTGGAATCCGAAGAACCAGAGACCAGAACTCTGGAACATCTACAATGGAATGAAGAATCCGGGCGAGCACTTCCGTGTTTTCCCAATAAGCAACTGGACCGAGATGGATGTATGGCAGTACATCTACCAGGAAGGCATTGAACTGCCGAGCCTTTACTATACTCACGAGAGAAAGGTGTTCTTCCGTGACGGACAGTGGCTTGCCGCTGATCCGGACATTATCCCTCGCCGTCCTGAGGAAGAGGTTGTCGTAAAGGAGGTCCGTTGCAGGACTATCGGTGACGTGACCTGCACCGGTCTGACATTGTCCCACGCACACAGCCTTGAGGATATCATTGACGAGATTGCTTCTTCGAGGGTTACCGAGAGGGGAGGAAGGGCTGATGACAAGCGTTCCGAGACTGCGATGGAAGACCGCAAGAAGGCTGGTTATTTTTAGTGGTTGCACATTGCATCGGCTGTTCTTCTTTATTATTTGACAAATCATTATGGAAACTCAGAATACAAAAGGATATCTTAATATGCAGCTGCTCCGCTTTACAACGGCGGGCAGCGTGGATGACGGAAAGAGTACTCTCATCGGAAGGCTTCTCTATGACTCGAAGTCAATTTTCGAGGACCAGCTTGAGGCCGTGGAGGAGGCTTCGAGGAGTCGTGGCAATGAGGAAGTAAACTTGGCTCTCCTGACTGACGGCCTCCGTGCCGAAAGGGAGCAGGGAATTACCATTGACGTGGCCTACAGGTATTTCGCAACTCCGAAGAGGAAATTCATCATTGCTGATACTCCGGGTCATATCCAGTATACCAGGAATATGGTGACCGGCGCATCGACAGCGGACCTGGCAGTGATTCTCGTGGATGCCCGTCACGGCATCATGGAGCAGACCGTCAGGCATTCCTACATCGCTTCCCTTCTTGCAATCAAGGAGGTTGTGGTATGCGTGAACAAGATGGACCTCGTGGATTTTTCACAGGAGGTTTTCGACAAGATTGTCGCAGACTACAAGGCAATGTCGGCCTCTATCGAACTTGGCAATGTCACATTCATCCCGATTTCTGCAAAACTCGGGGACAATGTCGTGAACAAGTCCGAAAACATGGA
Source organism: Candidatus Cryptobacteroides sp. (assembly GCA_051870135.1). Lineage (GTDB taxonomy): Bacteria > Bacteroidota > Bacteroidia > Bacteroidales > UBA932 > Cryptobacteroides. Next base: position 7,106 of record JBJEBP010000060.1, read on the forward strand.
CTGGTACGGCGGCAAGGCATTGCTTGATTTCCTTGAGACCGTGGCTCTCCCTGTTGAGGCTGATGACAGGATGAGAATGCCTGTACAATATGTCATAAGGCCGATTTCTTCCCGTTTCCCGGATTTTCGCGGATACTCCGGAAGGCTTGCCGAGGGCGCATTGAAGGTCGGTGACAAGGTCAAGGTCTATCCTTCCGAGCTCAGTTCCACGGTTACAGGCATCTGGCTTGGAGAGAAGAGCCTTGAGTCGGCGGTTTCACCTGAGTCGGTGGATGTTACATTGTCGGATGACATTGACATAAGCCGTGGCGATGTTCTTGTTTCTGCTGACGGTGTCCAGCCTCATGTCGAGCAGGAAGTGCTTCTCAATGTATGCTGGTTCAGGAATTCACCTCTTGTCCAGGGCAAGAAATATGTCATCCGCCACGCTACCCAGCAGACTCTCGGCATTGTGAAGGAGATTGAATACCGTATCGACATCAATACCAGGGAGAAGGAATACGGCGTGGAGAAACTCGTCATGAACGATATCGCTCGCGTGCGCATCAAGACTGCGGAGCCTCTTGTCTTCGATTATTACAAGGACAACAGGACAATGGGCAGCCTGATTTTCATCGAGGAGGGTACGAATGACACTGTAGGGGCCGGAATGATAGTGCCTGAAGAGTATTAGAGACTTCTCCAGCGGATTCTTGTCGGGGTTAATGATTATTTTGTTTCATCTCGAATGGAAAGATATCTGGATTCAATGACGGCGGAGGAGAAGAGGTCCTTCGCCGTTTCTACAAATGAAAAGTTCATGGCCTCGGGGCCGCAGAAAGTGCTCGGGTACTTCCTCAACGAGTTTCCGGGACGGGCGGCATTGTCTTCAAGTCTCAGCTATGAGGACCAGGCAATCACGGATATGATGGTGAAAATCAGGAAGGATGCCAGGATTTTCACTCTTGACACCGGCCGCCAGTTCCCTGAGACATACGAACTTATAGACCGTACCAATATGCAGTACGGTATAAGCATAGAGGTGTTTTTCCCGGATTTCAGGAAGGTCCAGGAGATGGTTCGCCAGCACGGCATAAACCTCTTTTATGACAGCATTGAGCTTAGGCATCTTTGCTGCAATATCAGGAAGGTGGAGCCTTTGAAGCGCGCCCTGCAGGGTGTGGACGTCTGGATCAGCGGCCTGAGGCGAGAGCAGTCAGTCACCCGTACCTCAATGCAGATGGTCGAGTATGATGAGGCCGATGACGTAATCAAGCTCAATCCCCTGATTCTCTGGACCGAGGACCAGGTCAAGGACTATGTCCGTGAAAACGGGGTGCCGTACAACAGGCTCCACGAGAACGGTTTCCCGAGCATTGGCTGCCAGCCATGCACAAGGGCCGTGAAGCCCGGCCAGGATATCCGCTCCGGTAGATGGTGGTGGGAAGACCCTGACCATCGGGAATGCGGCCTGCACGTGAGGTAGGTCCCTTTGCCGGTTTCTTGTTCAAATGACCTTGTCACTTTCTGAGCCGTTGTCCCATCCGGCAATTTCAATGCAGAATTCTGCAGAAACATAGTCGAGCATCAGCCTGATATCGTCCAGGTCAGGTTTGGACCAGTCGAAGCCCGCCTCTGAGATGGCTTTTGAGATGTCGCAGGAAAACACTTCCTTTTCTCCTTTCTTCACCGAGATCAGGATTTCGTCTGCTGTGCTGCCCTGTCTCGGGAGATTGACGGAATAGATAGCGAAACTGCTGTCCGACAGCCTGGCATTGCACCGGAATTCTCCTTTTATCGGCTTGCCGGTCTTGAGATTGATTCCGCAGATGCCTCCGCTCAAGTCAATATTGACGATGTCGCCTTCATCTGTGTTGTCCACAGTGGTACCGTCACCTGTCACCAGGCTGATTTCCAACGTTGACCAGTTCTTGTGAAGGTCGGCGGATGTCCTTACGGTCTCGGAACCGCATTCAAGCGTCTCATTGTGCAGAAACAGCCGGTCCGCATCATATCCGTCCCTGATGACGAGTTCCTCTTCATTCACAATGCCTTCCCTGAGGCCTTGTATTACCGTTATGGTAGCAGGTGCCCTCCTGACATCTGAATAATATCCTTCCGGATAGTCTGAAGGCTCGACATCGTCCGTCATTGCCTTGTCTCCATCCTGGAATATGAATATGCCCGCGTTTCCGTTCCCGACAGCCTGTTCAAGACCGATGATGAGATGGCAAGGGCATCCGTCCCTGTCCTCCTTGAGGCTGCAGGAGGCGGACGCCGTGACAATAGCCATCAACAATCCTATTTTCGCCGGGGCGGAACAGAAGGATTTGAAGATTCCCATTCCAATGTCATATTACAAGGTTCTGGTCTGTTCCGGTAATCCACTCTTCAACCTCAATGTCGAACGGACATTCCGCACTGGTGATTTCCTTGTCCGGATCATCTGAGCCCGGACGTGTGATCTTGAGGCTTGAAACTGTATAGGTCTTGTTCCTCTCCAGGCCCTTCAAGCTGATAGGGTAATAGCAGGTCGTGCCTCCGAGAGTCGCCTCGATTACAAGTCTGGTGTACCGCGGAGAGAAAGGTGTACCGGAATTGTCGCTTGCAGTCGGGTTGGGATATACGTAGAAGTACTCATTTGGAGTCAGCGCCGATGTTGAGGTCAGCTTGGTTTCAATACTTTTGTACAGCAGGGCGTCCATACTGCCGTCAAGGTGTTTGGACTGGTTGTACCATGCAGTTGGTGTTGCAGTCGCATTGTAATCCGTGTTCCCGGCCACGTTTATCATATAGATGCTCTTGATCATGAATTCCATACTCTTGTAGCCCTCAGACGTGAAATCAACCGAGATGCTCTTGATGCATACCCTGGATGTGATTCGGCTGACCGACAGGTTGACGGTGTTCTGGGCCGGCAGTTTGGCTGAGGCACGGCCGGTCATTACGAAGCCCCCAATGCTGTTGTCACCCAACGAGGTCGTCTGGGCCATAAGTACCGTGGTGTCGGTATATGAACTCAGGCTTGGGGCGTTGATAATGGAGAATATTCTCTTATTGCCCGTGGTGCATCTGATTTTTATCTGCTTGGATTCGGAGCCGTTGTGGTACGAGTCCAGACTGCCGTCCTCCTTGTTGAATACAAATATCTGGACATTGTTTATTTTCTTTTCTCCAGCCTCATCCAAAGAGGCCTTGGTAGTCATTGACAAATCTGATCCGCTGTCAAGGTTGACAGTCAGGACCACTTTGCCGTCATTGATCCCGGCCGTTTCTTTTTCGGTTTCGCTGCAGGATGTTCCTGCAAGCAGTGCAATGGCAACAATTGCTGTCCTTGCGTAGTGAATGATAGTTTTTTTCATTGTTGTGAATTTTTAGTACTTAGTAATTCTTTATGCTTACTTCTTTCCGTATTTGTCCATCAGTTCGGAGATTTCCGGGTCGAGATTGCCCCTGTGGACCACTGCCGGATTTTTCTCGCAGGCACGGTAGTAGAGCCTTACGGCTTCTTTTTCCCGCCCTGTCCTGCTGAGGACAAGAGCCAGCATATAGTCTGTCTTGTCGCTTTCGGGGAGCCTCTTGAGAATGTCCTCGGCGCTGGCATTGTAACCCATTGAGCAATAGGCTATTGCGAGGTTGTAATCTCCGTATGGCTTCAGGATGGTGATGGCCTTTCTGTAATCCCTGTCCTCGATTGCCCGGACACCGGCCATATAAACAGTATCGACCACAGTGCTTATGACCGTATCCTCGACCATGCCTTTCCTGTGCAGGAAGAAGTTGAACTTTACAGTCCTCAGCCTCGGGTATAGTACTTCCCTGATATGCCTGTAGTCCGCAAGGTTCCTCATCTTGTTTTCACGCAGGTCAGGATCGGGTTCCTCCCTCAGTTTCCAGTACATTTCCTTTCCCGAACGGCTCATGACTGTGTCACGGGCAATGAGAGTATCAAGCATTCTCCAATCTTCTCCATTTGATTTGGAAATGAATTTGACAGGTGGCGGGGCTTCTTCGCCGACTATGTCTCCGTCAATGCTCATCATGACACCCTTTTCCCTTCTTGCCGAGTCCCTGCAATGTTCGAGAAACTTGTTGAAGTATCTGGAAATCGACATCGCCCTTTTGGCTGACAGTGCGGCATTGTATTTCAGGCTGCCTTCCGGAGAGGACGAAGCTGCCACGATGATAGAGTCAAGGTCAAAGTTTACATCTGTGGCAAGATCCGCCAGGTTGCCCTTTATCCTGGAGATTTCACTCGCATTGTTGGAGAGTCCGGGAATTATTTCTGCGCTCCCTGACGGAAAATCCACGTAGCAGGCTGTGTTCGCCTCGACCCTTCTCGGGGTAATGATCTTGAGATACCTGACTGACTTGTCAGCCAATGTGCTCAATGAACTGATATAGAAAGTCAACGGTTCCCCGTACGGAATCCTGTATATGGATTTGCCGTCTTCGAGAATGTTCCCGGACATTCTTATCTCAGCTTTCTTGAGCCCCGGTCTCGCCATCACTGTCTGGGTATAGAGATAGGTGAAATCGCCGGAAGATTCACGAAGGACGGTGTCAATCCGGATACCTTCCGTCTCGATAGGAGCCTTCACGTACCGGCTGAACATCTTGTCCTTCCTGGCAATTCTCCTGTCATTTGCATTGACCTGGTATTTCCTGGTGTAATGTTCGACTGCGGCTTTCTCTGTAACTCCATAAAATGATGCGAACTCTTCATCCGACACATAGCTGCTGTCCTCCCGGAACTTGTATATTTCCGGAATGTTCCGCTTCAGGAACATTTCAAGCTGGTGCTCATTTATGAACTTGTCCGGGTCTGAAATGATTGATTCCAGAAATTTCCGGTATTGCTCATAGCCCCTCAGCTGTTTCCGGCGATACCCCGACCCCGTTATTATCACGGGTTCAAGGTCCGTGCTGTCTCCCATTATGAAAAGTCGCGGGACCATCCTGAGCTGCCATCTGCTGTCCTGCATCATCTGTGGTACGGTAACCTGGAATTTCAGGTCAACCTTGCCCATCCTTTCCGCCACGTTCCTGAATCTTGCCGAGACCACCGCTGCCCTGATGACATCCGTGGCAACCATTTCTCCATCTTCATCCTTTATGGCATTCATTATGACAGGCCCGCTGTCCTCGACATTCTCCACTGCTTCATCCGGTCCATTGTCAATAATGTCCCCAGAATGTCTTGGTGCGCTTTCCTGAGGAAGTGAAATGTCAACAGTCACGTCCCTTCCGCTGATATCATTAACTTTATGCCTTATTCCGCATTGCACGGAAATGACGGCGGCGGCCATCAGCAAGAATAGTTTCTTCATAACCTGATTCTTCTTACATTGAGGAAACTGCCATTGATGTGTCCTCCTTCTCAACGATGACTACTCTGTTGGCCAGGACTTCGAAAAATTGTTTCTCTGTTCCGTCCATTCCGTTGAATTTCTGCAAGCGGACTCTTCCGGTCACATAGACGCAGGAGCCTTTTTGAATTTTACAGAAGTCAGGCATTCCCTTGCCGCTCCAGGCTACGATGTTGTGCCAGGTAGTCTCGATTACGGGCGTGCCGTCCTTGCTTTTGTAGGCGAAGTTGGTCGCAAGCGAAAAATTCGCAACTTCATTTTCTCCGACAGTCTGGACCCTGATGTTTCCGACATTTCCCCTCAATTCGATTTTGTTCAATTGTTCCATAATAAACAAGTTTAATAGTTCCGGTTCCCGGTGCGCGCTTTTCCGGGTCCGTTGCAAAGGAATAGCCTTTTCGTAATCAATGCAAGATAATTTAGTCCGCAGGGAGGTGGTTTTGATGAATTTTATATTGGTGGCAGGAAAAGGTCACTGACTAAATTCAAATCTTTAACAAAAACAAGGAATTTAAGATTTGTATTTACATTTACTACCTACTCCCGGAAAATTTAAAATTTACGTAATTATTTGAGTGATTGGCTACTAATTGTGGGTGATCTGGTTTTTTATTGCCATATTGCCGCAAAAACAAGGATATGGCTGATTACGGATTATTGGACAAGAAGGATGGAACCGGGCTTTGTCTCGAGTGCGGAACGGCTTTTTACGGGGGACGGGTGGACAGGAAGTTCTGTTGCGCTGCCTGCAAGAACAAGTACAACAACAAGAAAACCCAGTCCCTGCGCAATTTCAAGCTCAGGATCAGGACTGTGCTTGACAGGAACTACGAAATATTGCAGTCCCTTGTCAAGGACCGTATCCGTGCAGTGGACAGGGCTGAACTTGAAGCGCGAGGGTTCAACCCTGACTATGTCACTGTACATATCAAGATGAACCGGCACGATTTTCATTGCTGCTATGACATATCATATATTCTTACTCCCAGCAAGATTACCAATATCAGGAAACTTGAGCTGAAGTGAAGTTAAAATGTATTATCTTTGCATTCCTTTAAACAAAATCTTTATGCGAAAGTTTTTATTGGCGCTCTGCGCCGTGATTTCAATTTCATCTTGTAAAATGAGTGAGAATCCATTACTTGTCGAGTCACCTCTTCCGTACGGTGCGCCTCAGTTTGACAAAATCCGTGCGGAACATTATATGCCGGCTTTCAAGCAGGGAATTGCCGAGGCGAAGGCTGAAATTGATGCCATCGTAGGCAATCAGGAAGAGCCGGACTTTGCCAATACGATTGAGGCTCTCGAGTTCGCCGGGAGTTCATTGAACAGGGTTTCCGGCATATTCTACAATATTCTTGAGGCTGATACCAATGAAAAGCTCCAGCAAATCGCAGAGGAGGTATCTCCTCTCATGACGGAGTATGAGATGTATGTCTCACTGAATGACAAGCTCTTTGACAAGGTCAAGGCTGTATATGGAAAGAAGGATTCACTTGGTCTTGATCCTGACCAGATGAGGCTTCTGGAGAATACTTACCGGTCATTTGCCCGCAACGGCGCCAATCTTTCTCCTGAGGACAAGGCCGTTTACTCGAAATATGTTGAGGAACTTTCACTTCTCAGCCTCCAGTTCGGGAAGAACGTCCTAGCATCATCCAATGCATATCAGCTTCATCTTTCTGACAGCTCCGACCTTGCAGGACTTCCGGATTATGTGAAGGAAATCGGTGCGATGACTGCAAAGGAAAGAGGTCTGGACGGATGGGTGTTTACATTGGACTATCCGAGCTACCTGCCTTTCATGCAGAACTCTACCAGGCCGGACCTCCGCAAGCAGATGTTCATGGCATACAATTCCAAGGCTGTCGGCGGGGACAATGACAACGCCGGGAATGTGAGGAAGATTGCCGACCTTAGAATCAAGATTGCGAATATTCTCGGCTACGATACCTGGGCTGACTATATTCTTGAGGAGAATATGGCGAAGGACAAGGCTACCGTGGTCTCATTCCTTGACAACCTTATGCAGCCATCCTTGCCTTATGCCAAGAAGGAGGTCGCAGAGGTATTCGAATATGCCAGGGCCAATGGTTTTGCCGAGATGGCTGAGGCTGCCGGTATGGACCCGGACCAGTTCATGCCTTGGGATTTCAGCTATTGGTCAGAGAAATACAAGCAGGCCGAATATGCCCTCAGCGACGAGCAACTCAAGCCGTATTTCCGCCTTGAGGACTGCATTGCCGCAGTATTTTCTCTTGCCGAGCGACTCTATGGCATTTCTTTCGAGGAAAGAACCGATATCCCTGTTTATCACAAGGATGTGAAGGTCTATGAGGTGAAGGATGCTGACGGAAGCCATCTGGCATTGTTCTATGCCGATTTCTTCCCGCGCGCTTCCAAGCGTGGCGGTGCGTGGATGACCGAGTTCCGTGGCCAGAGCATCAGGAACGGTATTGAG
>JBJEBP010000061.1:0-3470 GCA_051870135.1 Candidatus Cryptobacteroides sp.
ATGCAATAACAAGATCACATGGCCGCTGGTGCGCCTGGCTGGAAGACGGCAGGGCAATGGTATCGGACGGCTCGATGGAACTGCTTCTCTGCGAGCCTGTGAATGAAGGGATGAAAGTAGTTCGCTGCGGAATCGTGGCGGGGAAGATGATGCGCACAGAGGAGGACTTCCGATGGTGCGTGGAGAACTATAAGGAGGACTGAAGATGAGAAGGGTGAAGATTGGAGACACCATCCGCATCATCCGAATGGAAGATGCCGGAGGCAGGGATGCTCAGGCTGCCGGATATGCCGGAAGGACCGGGACGGTTGAGTTCATCGACTCCATCGGTCAGCTACACGGCACCTGGGGAGGCCTAGCTATCATTCCGGAGGTGGATGAATTTCAAATAGTATGAGCGAAGTACCATAGATTATCCCTTAAACAAGCGGTGTGCAATACTTTCGAATCTCCTGTATGATTGAGTCGACATATTTGGCTATGCTGTCATCAACACCTTTCAAGTATCTGATACCAGGGTGATATGCATCAATGAGAACCTTTCCTCCTTTGAGATATACGGAAAGGATCGTTTTTCCCTCACAAACAACATCTTCGACAGGGACATCATCTGGAGAAAGAAACTCATCGTGACAGGTGGACAGTGTATTACCGAATACAATCACATCTGGGCAGTAAAGGTCTATCTGTTTATTTACTATAGGTTTCCAATATTTATGGTAATAATCGGCAAATCCTCTCCCTGAATTGGTACGCCCTGGCATTTTGCTTAGGTTTATCCAGGCAACAGCCCTGAGTACCTCGCCCATCTCGGGATCGTTGCGGACGTAGTCCATCTGGTTATAAGACAGATTATTCAGCAGACCATACATAACATAGATGACCCTTTGCCAAGAAAGTACAATCCACTTCTGGTCCTCGGAGAGAAAACAGTCCCTTGGTATTGACCAGCCACCTCCGGTTGGACTTGTGCCATCATTGTCATCGTAGGGCTCCTTCAGAACCCAAGCAGTCTTGTATGGGCACCTTGCATATGCCGAGTAATCTGCAATGCCGTCGTATATCGGGAATACATCCTGACTGATAGTCTGCGCAATTTCCGAAATCTCATTCTCAATCGCGCGTTGCTTTTCGAGAAACACGTGCTCGGATATAAATGAAGATTTTTGCATATCATAATTGTATTTTGGAGGCAAAAATTACAGAAGTATTCAGAGAATCCAAGAAATACATTCCTTTGAATATTTGATGTCAAGAGTTTGTTTTATATCAAATTTGAAAACTGAAATATATTGATAATAAAATCGAAATATTCATATATTTGTGGATTATTAAGATTTACAAACCGGCTATTGATAAGATATGGATATAAACAGAACATACGAGTCCAACGAGAATTTAATCGGCCGAACTGTTGATAATTGTCTGATTGAGGCCGCATCAACTTTCTTCCTTCAGCATAAACAGCATATAGATGTATTGACCGATGAACTGTTTGGATTCAAGCGCGAAGAAATGTTTGTGAGTTGGACATCGTTATATCCGTTGCTGTCAAATCAATTATCTCAAATATCTCGTATGGAGAGAGGACAGTGGCTACGTCGATGGCATGCTTTAATGGAACCTATGGAAAAGAAACTTTTCCTTTATGATTCCGTTGATGACTTTTTTGACGACTTCGATGATATGAAAACTCTCTCCCCAGAATATCTGTTTATTCCTTCAGGAGATAGCAGCGGTGAATCGGCATATACAGCTCTAGTGTCTGATTATATCCTTATTGCGGTCATTGAAATAGAGGGTATATTAGCAAAGGGTCTGTTGTTTGAGAAGCGTAGTATTCAATTCAGCAAAATGGCGTTCAATCCATCAACCGATTATTATGCTCCTCTCATGATATATAAGAATGATAAGGGATTCATCTCTTATCCTGTTGAATCCCGAAGCCCCAAATTCGTGTACAACTGCATTTCCGAGTGGGTTCCAGATAAAACAATCACTACAAAAGCCACAAAGCCCATTATGATTGAAAAAGGGAGAGCCTATTACTATATTGACAAGACGGCAGATGATTCATTGAAATTCCGTTTCATCACTGGCGACAGGAAGATGAAAAGACAAGTCCGGAGGACTTCTGCAAAATTTGACATCAAGCATAGGGCTGTTACCTCTCCGGCAATCATTATTGATTTGGACTCCTTCCGGGTAATTGGTTATTTCAATAAGGATGCTGAGATTCCTTTCCTTCTGGATGATCATCATTATGCCATGGAATTGACAGAATATTATTTGAAGATAAATGCTAGGCAGGACGATGATTTAATGGATAGGAAGAAGCCGACAGTGTATTCACTATATAGGAAAGCCGTAGAAAGGCTTAATCCCTCTCTGCTGAAGCACTTCACCAACTGTGAGGGGACAGTGTCAAACATTCCTGGGGCCTATTATCATGCAGGGAAGCAGGACAGGATACTGTTCCTGATGACAAATGCTGAAAGGATTCTTCTCGGAAAGAAGAAAACCTTCACAACCGGGATGAATCAAATGTTACTCTCTCCTTGCGACTTTGACCTTCGTCCATACCTGAAGGAACTGGAAGATAATGGCATCATTGAACCCGAAATGTCGAAAGACGATAATAGACTGAGATATAAGTTGTCTGAAAAGACCTCATTGTCAGAGATTACTCTATTTTCCTTCATCATGAATTGCAAAATTGCGGATAATTATCAGAGTTTAAAGAACGACCGAGACAAAAAAATCTGGGATTATTCTTATCATGAAACTTTTTGGGAACAAATGATTGAACCACAGTGGATAGACGACACTAGGGAGAAAAAATACACCTGGAGAGATTCCAATGAAGGTGTATCCAAAATATACATAGTTGAGAAGAAGGACACACACAGAACCTTTGAGGTCAATCCTAAAAAACAATTCAGGATAGGGTACTTTGCAAGGCTCTTCAATGTAGATGAAAACAGTATACGTACATTGAAATCCACAGCAGTGGATCCTTTAAATGTAAAAAACAAACTAGCCCTTCAGAATATCATCAAATATATCTATGCGGTTGATCATCCGAATGATGAAAAAATCAAGGAGAGCACATCAGAACAATAACCAGCTGAATAGGCCTCACTCCCTTCTCGCCTTGTTGATGTCCTTATGACCGAGAGCCAGCACGAGGTTCCTCTGTCCACCCGTCTCGTATAGGTATATCTTCAGAATCTGGTCTTTCGTTATGGTGGTCTTATCAAAGCGGTACACGATTCTCGAGGTGGCTCCCGGAGGCGTGGAGAGGGTCCCCGACTTCTCCAGCGGGTACAGGTTCCTCTCAAACTGCACGCTCCTCTTCCCTTTTTTCCGGCTCTCGACGACGAACGTCGCGTCACCGGCATCGTAGCTGATTCCTCCACGGTTCCGAAGCGACAGCACGAAGCAGGTGTTGTCTCCGCTGATGTAGATGT
>JBJEBP010000062.1:0-3458 GCA_051870135.1 Candidatus Cryptobacteroides sp.
GGAATGATATGGGCTCTGAGTTTGATGAATCGGAAATGTATCCCTGTGACATCTGCGGAGAGTTCTGGCCGATGGGGGAGATGTATGAACTGGATGACGGCAGGGTAGTCTGCCCTGATAGTATGAAGAATAATATCGATGAACTATAAGATGGAAAAGAATCAGCCGAACTGTGCAAACTGCTCTATGAGGCAGAAATATGAGACTAACCAGAAGTCCCTGGTCGGACGCTTCTGGCGTTGGCACATAGGCTTCTGCCCTGGGTGGAAGCAGTATTTTGCCTCCCTTCCGGAAGAAGAGAAGGAGGACTTGAGAGTAAAGTATGATTTCCATAAATATTAGGAATAGCAATGAACAGGATATTGGCAATGATGATAGCCCTTGTTGGGCTGATAGGGTGCTCCTGTGGAAACGGGACCGAAGGTACACTATTCCCTGAAGACTACATAACATTCGATACCCCGTCGGGAAAGCCCTTGCGTGTCGCCTGCATATTCCACGGATCCCTTGCTTTCGAGTATGAGGGCAAGGTCATTCATATTGACCCTGTCACGCAGATGGGTGATATGAAGATAGACTATTCCGCATTCGGAAAGGCGAATGCCATATTCATAACCCACTCTCACCACGACCACCTCTGTCCGGAGGCGATAGATACACTGTCTGGCGAGGAGACGGCCTTGTTTGCCAATGCTGAATCAGTATCTGCCCTTGGCAGGGGAACTGTACTGGCCAATGGGGATTCCGGTGAACTGTCTGATGGAATCCGCTACATGGCCGTGCCTGCATATAACACCACCGAGGGCAGGGAAATGTTCCATCCGAAGGGCAAAGGAAACGGATATGTCTTGGATTTTGACGGAGTCATGGTATATGTAGCAGGGGATACCGAGCCAATTGATGAGATGGCGGAACTTGGCAGCATTGACCTTGCCTTCCTGCCTGTCAACCAGCCATATACGATGACAGTCAGCCAATGCGTGGAGGCCGCGGAGATCATCCGACCTAAGATACTCATTCCTTACCATTACAGCGATACCGACCTCTCAGGTCTCCCGGAAATGCTCAAGGGAATGGAAGTGAAGGTGTTGGAGTCATTACGATAAGGATGAAACCGGAGGATGGACTATGATTTGCTCTTGATTGGTGTCGTTATTTATTGTAGATTTGCAATAAATTCCGATTCGAGCATTGCGCTTCGAGGAGATAAGAACTAATTGAGATAATGAACGGATATATACAAAGAGAAGTTTACCTTCAGAAACTGATTGATAGCAGGGAGAACGGATTCGCAAAAGTGGTTACCGGCCCCAGGCGCTGCGGGAAGTCCTGGCTTCTTACCCGTTTGTATAAAGATTACCTTGTTGCTGACGGTGTCCCTGAGGAGGATATTATTATCGTTTCACTGGATATGGACGATGAGAACAATCAGAGCGAGTTGGCAGATAAAGAGAAGTTAAAGTCCTACCTTTACAACAAGATTACCGACCCTGGGCGTATGTATTACGTAATACTGGATGAAATCCAGGAAGTAAAGGGTTTCGATAAACTGGTAAATGGACTGAGGGCAAAAGACAATGTAGATGTATATGTAACTGGCAGCAACGCCAAGTTGCTCTCCAAAGATATCAGTACCATTTTCCGTGATCGTGGCCAGGAAATCCGCTGCAACCCGTTCTCGTTCAAAGAATTCTGTACCGGGAGGACAGAACCTTTCAGCGAACTGTGGAAGGAGTACTACACTTTTGGCGGTATGCCTGGGATGCTCCGTATGAAAACCCCTCTCCAGAAGGCACACTACCTGCAGGATCTTTGGAAGAAAACCTATTTCACTGACATTTTGGAACGCTACCATATTGAGAATGAACTGGCATTGGAGGCGATTGCTGATGGATTGTGCTCGTCCATTGGCTCTCTTACCAATCCGACCAAGATGGCAAAATCCCTGCAGAGTATCCAGAATATCAAGATTGATGAAGCTACTGTTCTTAAGTACCTGGGATATATATGCGATTCTTTTCTCTTTGAGGGATCCAGGAGATATGACATCAAAGGCAAAGAGTATTACAAGTCCTTCAAGAAGTATTACTGCGTTGATGTGGGGTTGAGAAACGCCAGACTGAATTTTCGTCAGCAGGAGATAACCCACATAATGGAAAATGTCATTTACAATGAACTACGTTCTAGGGACTATATGGTTGATGTGGGTTTGGTTGAATCGCGTGAGATGAGGGAAGGAAAGCAAACATATATTCAGTACGAGGTGGATTTCATCGTCACCAACGGCATTGGAAAATATTACATTCAGTCGGCATATGCCTTGCCAGATGAAATGAAAAAGAATCAGGAGTTGAATCCGCTCAGGAAGATTGGTGATTCTTTTCAAAAGATTGTTATACAGGGTGACGATATAGCGACCTACGTCAATGATGAAGGAATCATTTTTATGGGGCTGCATCAATTCTTGATAAACAGAGATATCTTGAAGTAATTGTCGGATAAGCTTTTGAGATAAGTAAACAGCTAATATCAGCAATTACGATAATGATGGAACTGGATACCACCAATATGTGTTCTCACCTCAAGCGGAAACTCTTCGAGGAGGATGGGGCATACCACAAGATCTGGCTTGCCCTGCGGGAGGACAATGAGTTGACTGCGGTGGTACGCAGCCGGCAGCTGCATATCTACCGTAACGGCAAGAAAGTCCTCGTCCTTGCAGGGAAGGCTGCACCGAAAGTTTTGGTGGAAGACAGAATCACAGAATTGTTCTGATGGCTACACTGATAATCAAGGACAGGCACTCAGGCAAGTTGGCCCTGCCGCATTACCTCCTTATAAACGACCAGATCGTCGGTGTGATGAAAGGGGAGGCGAGGGTTACTGTGCCCGCAGCTACTTTCAAGGTGACCGACCGCAGTTCAATCAAGTTCATTGAATCCTCGGCGTTAGTGTCCACGTCGGAGTCGGTGGATACCTATGTGGAATTCGGTGACCGGGAGAATGTATGGGACATAACATTCTGGGCCGATATGGTGCTCTGGCTCGTGAAAAGGCTTCTGCACCTACCGGAGCCTTGGGGACTCATCTATGAGATACTGAGCAACGGCTTCTTTGCCGTATGGCTATTGAGAGTATGGATCATCCGCAAGAAGTATTTCAAGGTAGAAGTGTTCCAGAAGATTCCAAATATGGAGAATGAAAAACAGTAACAATGATGAAAGCATACACATACATAGACAAGGGCCGCTTCGCTTTGATGGATAAGCCTGAGCCCAAGATACAGGACAATCGGCAAAAAGACAATGCTCCGCTATGCTGCCCGGCGTGGCAAAAAGGAAGAAATTGAGAAACTGATAGAAACGACAATGCTATGATAGACCCGAAAAGCAGAAGCCTGGAATCCTGACTTTATCAATGCGTCACCCAATTTCAGTTAGCCAGTCATCGGTCTCAAT
>JBJEBP010000063.1:0-3457 GCA_051870135.1 Candidatus Cryptobacteroides sp.
AAAGAATCTTGAATGGATGACCTCTTTGTGTTGTCAATGGTGAAGTCGTTTACGAATTCGCCATAGTTGTTGATGCCGATAAAGATGTAGCCGCCATCGGCATTGGAAAATGCGCATACTTCCTCACTGAGTTCCCTTACCTTGGAAGGGACACTCTCTTTGAATTCAATGTACGGCCCCTCTCCTTGGGCAATCAGTTCCAATGCTATGTTCTCATCAATCATATGTTCCACTATAAAAATTAGAGTTGAAATCAGCTCTTTTGCCTTGGTGAGAAAATGTTTATCCGCTTTTCTTACAGGACATTTGCTACCAATTACCCCTGATCGTCATCCCCTCCGAGTTGAGCTTTTACTCAATATGGTATTCCTTGATGTTCTTGATGCCCGGGATGCCGAAATAGGCTGCTACGATGTCGCCCTTGACCCAGAGTTTACGTTTCAGGTTTGAAGGATTGGAGACGAGGTTGAGGGCGTTGCGGATTTCGCCTTGCGGTAACTGTACGGAAAGGCAGGATGATTTTTCCGTTACCGATGTCCTTGCGGCTATGGCAAGATTGGTTTCTGACTTGAAAGGCGGAGTGAACGAGACTGAGGATGAGGACAAGTCTCCACCTACAATGTAGCCGTACACCCAGACCCCGGTTGACCCGACGGCCCCTGGGGCTTCTGAAACATTGAGTGCAGTGGAAAGGTCATCTCCTTTCCCTGATGCCGGATTTCCTCCTATCGTAACTGTCTCTCCAGTATGGTTCCGTGTCGTATCCAGCTGGATATTGATACTCCCGCTGCCCGAAATATTCGGCACCGAGACTGTTATAGTGAGAATCTCCCTTGCGCCCAGCGGCCTTGTGAGCAGGGTGGTGTTCCCGCCGGTTTCCTTGAGAATAAGGCTGACATTGCCCGGATTGAAATAGGCCGTGCGCTTCTCCGAATAACTGTACATAAGCTGGCCTTCGTCGGAACTCAGGAACAGGGAACCGTCCGGGAATGCCTTCAGGAAGGCCTCGTCGGTCTTCAGACGGACTCCGCTGTTCATTTGGCTGCAGGTCAGGACCACGTCGGACACGGCACCCTGTCTTACGGTTACACACTGGTCATCCCCGAACAGGGGAGAAGAGAAGGCCGGGGCCTTGAATACTCCGGAACGTACACTGATATCGTATGTCCCGGCATTGACCAGAATACTCTCCGGAGAGTCTCCGAACTTTCCGCTGTAAACTGTCTTCCCTCCAGAATCTGTCACAGTGAGGAGAAACTCGCTGGTGTCCGGGATGTCGGATGCCGCCTTGGTGACATCGTATGACATTTCCGAGAAATGAAGTCTCAATGTGCCTTGTCCCTCCGTCTCATTGAAGTCGCATGCTGGGAGGATGGCGGCCGCCGCAAGTGCGGCAATGATGAATTGCAATTTGAATTGTCCTGACATATTTTTCCGTGTTTTGGTCGGGACAAAACTACGGCAAAATAATTCAGGAATGTTTAAAATTCATACGAACGCTTACCACCTTTTGTGAATTTTAAATATTCAGATGTCTTCCTCTGCTGCGGAGTCGAAGGCCTTGACAATCTTGCCTACAAGCGGGTGACGCACAATGTCCTCATTGGAGAACCGGATAACACTGACTCCCTTGATGTCCTTCAGCAGATTTATGCCCTTGACAAATCCCGAGTCGCTCTTGCGCGGAAGGTCCACCTGGCTCGCATCGCCGGTTACGATGAACTTGGCATTCGGACCCATCCTGGTCAGGAACATTTTCAATTGGACCAGATTGGTGTTCTGGGCCTCATCCAGGATTACGCAGGCCCTGTCGAGGGTACGTCCTCTCATATAGGCCAGCGGTGCTATCTGGATTGTCCCGTCAGCAATGAATTCCTGGAGTTTCTTCGCCGGAATCATATCCCCGAGGGCATCGTAGAGGGGCTGGAGATATGGATCCAGCTTGTCCTTCATGTCACCTGGCAGGAAACCGAGCCTTTCTCCAGCCTCCACTGCCGGCCGGGTCAGGATAATTCTCTTGATTTCGCGGTTCTTCAATGCCCTGACAGCCAATGCTATGGTAATGTAGGTCTTGCCCGTTCCGGCCGGCCCCGCCGCGAAAATCAGGTCGCTCCCGAAATATGCCTTGACCAGTTCCTGCTGGGTTTTGTTCCTGGCCCTGATCGGCTTGCCGTCGGTTCCGTGGACAATCACGGCATCCCCGTTGAGCATGAAATTGTCAGCTGAGTTCTCCCCGTCGAAAATGTCCTCCACGTCAAACTTTGTCAGGTTCATCTTCTGGTGACGCCTTCCGATAAGTTCCCCGAGCTTCCCGGAAAACCTCGCAATCTGGCTTTCATCACCATCCAGCATAATCATATTGCCCCTTGCCGCGACCTTCAGGCCCGGAAAATAGGTGCAGAATTCTTCAAGTATCTTGTTCCCGGCTCCGTAAATCTCCACCGGGTCAATTGCTTCAAGCGTAATCGTCTTTTTCATAAAACAAAATTAATCCGAGACCCCCGTGGTCTCCCTGACATAAGTATATGTCCTGCTCATCTTATAATAATCACTCTCGTTCATCCACCTCTCCCTGCAGTCAAGATGGTCCTTGACCTCCACGGTGGCGTAATTGCCGCAAAGCCTTCCGGGCAGCGAGCACCAGTTGTAGGTCACCTCCGGATCCAGCATTGTCTTGTCCCCCTTGCTGTCCCGGAAGAATTTCAATGTCACGGTCAGGCCAATCTGGGTGTTGGCCGCGCTCATATTCGAGACTGCGTTGCCGACCGAGAAAAACACCGGCTTGCCGTCAATTAGGCAGGAATCCTGGACAACATGCGGATGTGAGCCTACTATGGCATCAACCCCATTGGAGACCAGCCATCTGGCCATCTCCATCTGATTCTTCGAGTGCCGGAGTTCGTATTCATTGCCCCAATGCGGAAGCGCAATGATGAAGTCCGCCATCTTCTCCTCCGCCCTCGCTATTGCTCCGGCAATTTCCTCCCTGTTCATCCTGAATGTGGCTGGCCAGGATTCCGAAAGGCCTCCGGCATTGGTCCCGTAAGTGAAGTTGAGCAATGCTATATTGAAGCCTTTCTTCCTGATCATCAATGGATAACGTCCGCATTTGTCCTCATTGTCAATTGCGCTTCCCGTGAATCTCACTTTCCACGAATTTTCCATCTCCCTATATGTGTCAAGAGTCCTGGCCAAGCCTTCCAGCCCCTTGTCCAGAATATGGTTGTTGGCCGTAAGGAAAATGTCAATTCCACATTCTGCCGCATATTCCGCATAACTGTCCGGAGCCGAGAATGCCGGATATCCGCTATACGGCTCCCCGGCAAGGGTGAACTCCATATTCCCGATTGCAAAGTCCGCCTCCCGAAGCCGTGGTGCAATGCCTGCGAGAAATGGTCCATAAGGGTATTCCATCTGCCTGGAGTGCAGCATGATGTCACCTATCACGGTCAATGTC
>JBJEBP010000064.1:0-3450 GCA_051870135.1 Candidatus Cryptobacteroides sp.
GTGTCTCTCAGGATTCAAGAGCTCGTGTTTTCCTTGGTACATATCTGTCTTATTTCTATCGCTCCGCATGGAGGGTTTGTTAATCTTCTATAAATCCAGCGTCTCTCCCTTGGCTTTTTGAGGAACCAGAGAGAACACCAAATCATCATCGGCAAGGTTATATAGTCTGGCAAGCTGACGAAGAATTCGAATCTTCGTATTGGTATCATTGCAGGTATACACCCAGATATCCTTGCTTACCTGTTTACAAGAACTGTCAGCATTTGATGGATTGCTGATAATCCAAACATTATCCTTGCTGATGCTCTCTTTCTTTAGAATCTCCGGATTGATCTCGTATAGCAACTTGCAAACATCCCTGATGGTGTCTGCCCAGTCGTTTACAGGATAAATAGTGCCGTTCAGATTAAAGCTCGTAATCTTTCTGCCAGTGAAGACAAATTCTTCATCGAAAATGGAGACTTCATCATCCGGGCGGACTGTAGGCTGGTATGCTGTTTCAGGATAGGCCCAAATAGAAAGGGCCATCTTTCCGAGTACCTCTTTCCTCTGTTTCAGTTCCTCTTCAGTCCATTTGTCAAATTGAGAGATATACTTGTTGAGTCTCAATGGGCTCACCGCAAATCCATTAGGATCGTCCTTCTTCTCTTTGAAAGATCTGTTGCTATATTGGACATTATATCCGGTAAGGGTAAGATTAGCAATGGTATGGAGCCATTCCTCCTGAATCCTTGAGTAATCGCTGCCGAGTTCGCTCTTCCAATGCTCGGTGAGGGTTTGTGGCATAATATGCTCAACACTCAGTTCGCCCTTCTGCACATTGTCGATTACGTTGATTTTTTCTTTGCTGCGTCCGTTTTCAAGACGGTCAAAAATATATGTCCGGTTTTTTGGTCTCATCAAATAAATCTGTTTTTCGACAAAGCTCTGCTGGAACTCATCATCTTTTGGAAAGACAACAGTTTTCTTGCGGTTCTCAAGAAGATATACCATCACATCGTAATAAGTGGTATCCTCCTTCTTGTTCTTGATAACCTGCTGATGCAGAGTGGCAAATATCTTGTTCAACGCATTTGTCGGATAACCGCAAATTAGACGTCTGAAAACGAAGACTTCGATACAAGAGAGGATCTTTGTAATTTCAGCCTGCTCAACATTCTGTTCTTCAGCATAATTGAGTAAACCAAGCAGGAAAGCATAGGTAACAGTCAGCTCCAGATAGTTCAAGCGAGACATTATCTCATTCGTTGCCGAATCTCCAATCTGGGAGGATTTGATGCGTTTGTACAGAGCTGCATATCTTTTCATTTCAGCCAGAACTGGCTCGCTTTCTTTTCCCTCTGTAAAGGACTTGAAGGCTGGATAAATGTCTTTGAAATTCGGAATTTCACCGGTAGGAGATTTTATGGTTAGATAGTCTCTGACGAAATTATCCAATTCACCCTTCCCAGAGCAATCCCTTTCAATGAAGCTCCAATACTTTGTGTAATACTCCTCCTGCCTATCTTCTTCCAATCCCATCAAAACGAAATTGCGGATTTTGTCAGCCTCTGTCAGATCAAGCCCCGTTGAGTTCAGGCTCTCAAAAATCAACTGTGGATCATCATCAGAATCAAGGAAGATATCAATTACAACCAGTTTCCGGATGGCATCAAAGAAGTCATCAATCTTGATAGTAAGATTCTTGACTCCATCATAGAAGTAATTGTAGTTGGAGACCACGTTGGAGCCCGCAAAAACACCACCTTCGCCAAAATCCACGAGATGGTCAAATGCTGCGCGATCCTCCTTGTTCAGTTTCAGCCGCACCTTCTTCTCCTTCACTTCATACTCGTCCACCAAGAATTTCTTGAAGATCTTTTCTGCAAGTTTTGAATCATCGGCCTCGATATTTTTGTGCTCAAGGTTCCAATAGATTGCAAGGAAAATCAGGCAGACAGTCGTCATTCGCTGCTGACCGTCAATAATCAAGAATTCATCTGCACGACCTCCTTTTGACCGGGCTCTGACAATGCAGCCGAAGAAGTGACTCGGTCTGTTATACTTTACAATGTCAATGAGATCCGAGAACAATTGCTTGCATTGGCTGGCTCCCCAGTCGTAATTACGCTGATAAACAGGTATAATAAAGCGGTTCTCAGAACCGTCCATCAGTTTCAGTAGGCGTTTATCTTCTCCTTTCATAAGTTACAGCTGCTAAATGTTATATCAAATCCCGGAACCTCTCGAAGAATTCGCGAAGGCGACTCAAGACGGTTTCCTTCTTGGTAGCGCGGTCCTTGCTGAAGCGGGACATTGGAGGGAGGATTGCGGCGACATCAGTGCCGGTCTCGCGGATAGCGCCATCCCTGAACGAAGCCTCGATGAACTTGTGGGTAGGTTCGCTCTTGAGGTGTTCCTCCTCAATGATGCGGTCCAGCTCCATCTCACGCTGTCTGCGCATATATTCCTGCCACTCAACATCCACCTGTGAAACCTCCGGAGTGAGCGAAGAGATAAACTGCTCGATAAGGTCCTTCTTGTTTCGCAGCTCGATGCTTGAGTCGATGGCCTTCGCAATGGAAAGACGAATCTCCGCATTGAGAGTATGCTCCTCGTGATGCTTGGCTATGAGCGAAATGATGTAGTCGATGTTGACCTCAACCTGCTTGACCAGCTCTATTTCAAAGACGATATCTTCGTTGATGCTCTCCTTGTCAGCTTTCTCGCGGCCCCTGAACTTGTTGTAGATGTCGATATACATACTCTGATAGTCCTGCATATCGCGCTCGCTTATGAGCTGGGCACCCTTGAAGTCGTCAAAGCACTGAAGTATGTTGATAGCCTTCAGCAAACTGCCGAACAGTCGGGCGAACTTTTTCTGGTCCTCCTCCAGCATAATAGGCTCTCCCACAGGGAACTGCGACAGAAGCTCATCCACCAACTCGCTGTAGCCGGCGTGGTGTTTACCCTCATCGTCATAGCCATAGAAATAATCCTCGAACTTGCGAAGCAGCACTATACCTCCCGCCTTCTCGTCTCCGAACAGAGCCAGCGACTCGTTGGTAGCATTCTCCAAGTTCCTAAAGCAGACGATGTTACCGAAGGTCTTGACTGAATTCAATTTCCTGTTGGTACGCGAGAATGCCTGAAGCAGTCCGTGCATACGCAGGTTCTTGTCAACCCAGAGGGTATTTAGCGTGGTTGCATCAAAGCCGGTCAGGAACATATTAACCACGATGAGCAGATCCACCTCCTTCTGCTTCATCCTCATCGACAGGTCCTTGTAGTAATTCTGGAACTTGTCGGAAGAGGTGTCGAAGTTGGTATGGAACATTGCGTTATAATTCGCAATTGCCTTCTCCAGAGCATCGCGGGAATTGGAGTCCAGCCCGGAAGTGTCATCCGAATTTTCTTCATCCATAAAGCCCTCCTGCTCGAAGTCCGCCTCGTTCTGGCCGTAGCTGTAAA
>JBJEBP010000065.1:0-3447 GCA_051870135.1 Candidatus Cryptobacteroides sp.
TTCATGCTGCCATACCAGACAATAGACTCATCAATAACGGCAAAGTGTTCTTTACAATTATTCTGTGTTTTTACAACAACTCCCGATAAACGAAGAGTCTGCACAAGTTCTTCCTGATGCTTTACTGCATCTTCCGGATATGAGGATGGCGACATAGTGATTACTATTACCTTGACACCTCGTTCCTGTATCATCGGCAATTGTCTAATAAACTGCCAGACTCTGTTTGTGCCGAGCCCTGGACTAGAGATGATTACAGAAGAGTTGGCCGATGCTACATCTTGAGAGAATACCTCCGAATATGTTGCTGAGTCATATATTGAATTGCAGACATCCTGTTTGTCAGCAATTTTCGAACAGATTTCGAAGCCTATCCTCTTATATGTGTGCAATCGTTTAAGATACATCCGTTCCAGAATTGGAACATATCTGTCAATGTAATCGAAAATGATCACATCCTTCTTTCCCTCATAATCCCTATTCAATCTGCCGGCATACTGTTCCACATTGCCTTCAAACGAGATTGGCATAGCAAGAAATAGAGTGTCAAGGCGAGGATAGTTAAAGCCTTCTCCAACATACTGGCCAATTGCAACCACAAGCATCGACTCGTCAGCCGGGACAGCGGCCATCTGCGCTCTCAGCTTTGCACGTTTCTTGAGTCCTCCACCACCTTGAAGGAGAAAAGTATGTTTAGCCTCACCTCTCAGCAAATCATATAAAACCGCGGCATGTTCCTTTCTCTTAGTCATTACAATCGGGGTTCTGCCAAGATATAGGCATTCCTTGACATCCGCTACAATTTGGAGATTACGCAGTTCATTGCTTGAGACGAGACTCAATGCTTCGGTTATGCTGATATTTTCAGCCACATCGACCATTCTTGTGAACCTCGGGTAGATATAATGACCTATTCCTTGCTTCTCAACCCGCTCTTTCGCAGTATATTTATACCTCACCGGGCCTAGTTGCATAAACATCTTCCGTTCCTGCCCGTCATCGCGTTTCGTGGTTGCAGTCAAACCATAAACATACTTGGCAGTTATGGCCCTCAAGACGGACTCACTTGTGTAAGCCGCACCGTGATGGCACTCATCCATTATCACCATCCCATATCGGGTTACCAGCGGGTTAATTTTGTCATCTTTGCCGAGGGAAGACACCATAGCAATGTCAATGATTCCCGTAAGGGTATTCTTTTGAGAGGAGAATGTACCAATCAAAGACTTGCGTTGTTTCAGTCGTCCCGATGGAGTGGTGTATGTCGGATAATCCTCATTGATTGAAAGGAAACGCCCAAGATCTGTCACCCAATTGTTCATAATCTCGACATTATGAACCAGAATCAGTGTATTTACCTTGCGTTGAGATATCAAATATGCCCCGACCACTGTTTTTCCAAATGCAGTAGCTGCACTCAGAATACCGTTCTCATTAGCCAGTACTGCAGATGCCGCAGACATTTGTTCGGGATATAATTTACCGTTGAATGAAACATCAATAGATTTGCCCGTTTGGCGTTTATCCTCAATTTGATAGTCGATTTCGGCCGATTCAAGGCGAGACAGAAGTTCTTTACCGCATCCACGAGGCAGAACAATGTAATCTCTATCATCATATCCACAGTATACCACTCGTGGTATTCCCTTAGTAGAAAAACCCTGTTTCAGATTTTTATAGAAGTCCGGATTGGAATAAGCAGCAAGCCGCCGGATAGAATTCTGTAAACGAGGCCTCAATTCCTTGGTGCTTATGTATATGCCATCCTTCAGCACAATCTTCACTTTACATAGAGCGTCTGAGTGATGAAAGCCATTGCGCTCAAATAAGGTACTCTCTACCGATGTATTATCATTCTCTATCTCCTGTTCATACAGCGTATCGTCAACATCCCACTCCTGTATATATGATTCAATCTCCTGAAGAGACAATTTCCGAACATTCTTAAGTGCTGTCATCTGATCAGAAAAAGGAAACCACTGATTATCGACAAAAACACTATTTCCGTTCTTCATCGCTCTCCCCTGCAAAGGCAACGCAATAAGATTGCCCAATCCTCCCTCCGGGAGCACATCCTGCATTGGAAGCAGGCGGTCATAATATCTGAAATTATCAACACTAACGAATTCTGTCCCCTTGGTTATGAGGGCATTACCAAACTTTCGAGCCTTCTCGGCAGGGATTGCCTCACTGAAGAATATCCATATATGAGCACCATGTCCTGACCGGGAACGTTCCACAAGGCAGTCAATTCCACACATCCTGCAAATATCCCGCATAGTGTCAACTTCTTTATGCCAATCCGCCGACTGTTCAGAGTCTGCACTGTGGTCATCAAAATCAAAGACAATAAAGCGACAAGTATTATCTTTCAACAATACATACACTCCCAAAACGTCAGTGCAATCTTCCCTTTCTCCTTTGAAATGCTGCATCAGGACCTTGGAATTCAACATTGCGTATGCCCTGGCAGAACATTCAGAGCACTTGATCTTAACCTTGTCCTTCTTCGGGCAAATCCCTGATTTCCAGAAATTACTACACTCCGGGAAATAACCCTTATCCTTTGACCGTCTTGCATAGACATCAACCCGACCATGGAACATCGAAAAGAAGAACTTTGCTGTTTCGGGGGAAATATCCAAGGGCTTCAACTCTACAGTCGTTGGGACGGCCAGATTCTTTCCCTTTGAATACGCCTCATAATCATAGGGAATGCCATTAGCCTCAAGCAAAGATTGCAGATACGCAATCTCATCCTGGTATTGTTTTACTATTGATGTATTCATACAGCAAGTTACAGGCAAGTTATATCCAAATAATCTTTCGATAGTATACTCTCTCTGTTTCAAGACAGACAATACCGATTTCTGCTTTATCTTGGAAAGCATTTGGCCCTTTATATTATATTGATTATCAAGCTATTATTTTACCATTTTGAGTTCTTTAACAAACTTTATTGGTCCGTTTTCTGGCCCTTTGTTATTTGAGTTACCATTTATGATTCAAGAATTTCAGAATAAGTATCAAGAATCGCATTTGCAAATATAAGACATTTTCTGGCCCTTTTGAAGGGCCAGAAAAAATTTTAAGATTATCATTTAAAATGTGCTACAAACAGGATGTGTATGGAAAGGGAGAATTAAAGACGAACTTTAAAAGCAAAAGACGCAGAGCATCTATGGCTTGCGTCCTTCGATTTCCTTTTCTCAACTGAGAAAGGAAATCGCTACGAAGATACAAAACTTTTCGATTCCGCAATACAAATGGAACGAAAAATCAATAAATACTGGCAAATTGCTGAATGTTATCCCTGCCGTACCATACTAATGTTTTAATAGGAATAGTATTTGATTTTCTGTACCACATTTGTACCACGAATATACTATTTCTCTAATGTTACAGGACTTCGTGTTGCGTGAAGCGCAATTTGGAGTCCGATTGAGC
>JBJEBP010000066.1:0-3446 GCA_051870135.1 Candidatus Cryptobacteroides sp.
GCGGACGACAACAATAAAGGGTGACTCGCAGGAGCCACCCTTTATTGTTTGCAGCAGAAGTTCTACGCTTCCAGACGGGCAACGATGCTGTCACCCAGTTCGCTTTTGCGTCGTATGTGTTCCTGAACTTCGAGAACGAAAGGATTGTGCTCGAAATCGCCTCCACGCACTGCGGCAAAGTCCTCGTCCCTGCGGGTTCTGTCGCCGTCCGCTCCGAAGCCGGTCATTGAACTGAGTTCGAACTCCTTGCCGGCATCGTCATAGATCAGTTTGTCGAGAGATAAGACAGCGCCTTTCCATTGCTTCACCAGAGCAACTGCCTGGGCTCGGGTAATGGTGCTCAGGTCATAGCCCCAGAAAGCCTCGATTGCATCATAGGCCCAGGTCCATTCGTAGCTGTAATAATTGGCTGCCATATGCTCAAAACGCTCTCCGAGCTCACGCACATCGTCAATGCAACCCGCAGCAATCTCGTCGCAGAGTTTCTCGATTTCGGATGCCGGGCAAATAAGACCGGAAATATCCCTCCATTCGCCCTGTCCGATTTGAGTATCCTTTACAAGTGCCTTGCGAAGAGCTTCATCGCTGCTCAGGTCGGCACCCTGAATTCTGGAAATGAAGGAATTGCCCAGGAACTTGGTAATGCCTGTCTGATAGTACTTTATTCCCTTGTGCAGGGCCGCATTGCGTATTATGGACTTCTTGTAATAGTAGTTGTCAGCCTTGCTTCCTGAGGCTTGCCTGAGGTTCTCAAGTATCTTTATGCCTTCGAACATCTTCTGCACGGTGAATGGGCTGAGGTGGTTGAAGTTGATATGGTCCAGCCTGTGAGGGTCAGTCCTCTTGTCTCGCGACGGCCATTTCTTGACATCTCTGATAGTGCCGACTGACTTGATGTTCACGCCGGGCACAAGATAGGTGACGCCCTGCTGCTCAATGAGATAAGTGAATGGCAGGTTGGTAGTGTCGGGGTTGTTGACGTGGCGTCCCATTACCAGGGAGAAGGCTCCGATTTTTGCCGGAAGCAGCACATAGGAATCCGAAGTGGTCTTGGCTCCGCGCTCGAAAATGCCCTGATGGATAGGGCCGAGCTTGTACATATGGTTGCTCTGGTTGGAGCCGGACCCGGCGTTCATAAATGAGAACATACCTGCTATCAGCAGGGTTGACTTATGGTGTGTTACGGTATATGGACCGGCAAATAGGGCGCAGGCCTCACCGTTCTCACCCTGGCAGTTGCTGAAGAAAAGCGAATCGGAAGCGCTGTAGCCGTGTCCGAGTGTGCAGGCCTGGCCAACAAAGCATTTGGTGAGAGTGACACCGTCCTGGATGGAAGAGCCGCTTTCGACGATGAAATCGTCAGCGATTACATTCATTCCGATGTTTACCGGAGCCTCTGGACAGGAGATTATGGTACCGTTGCGAAGGCGTGAACTGCCTTTGATTTTGGTGTTGTCGCCTATTTTCACGTTCACTATGTGCATAGCGTCCATAATTTCCACATTGCGGCCTATGATGCCGAAAGTGGATGTTACGGACTCCACATACTTGTCCACCAAGCGTCCGATTTGGGCAATGAGTTCGGGACAATGCCTGTAAAGTGCTGTGATATAAGCTTCGTGGGAAGAGAGATTGTCGTGGATGGCAACTTCACGGCCACCGGTTTCGTTGAGCACGCTTACCTTTGTGCCGTTTCCGAAAGAGGTTTCGCCATAGGTGATGAGGTCGGTGACATTCTCGATGTAGGAGCCGTCTCCGATGACATAGTTGGCGATGTAGTTGCGTATATGCTCAATCATACAGTCATCCCCGACCACTACATTGTGAAGGGTGGCGTGGTAGATGCCGCTGTGCTTGCATATTCCGCCTGCGAGAGTGAAGATTTTGTTGAAAGTACCGAGTCTGATTTGACCCGAAAAGTTTACGTTGCGTACATATTTGGGGTTGAACCCTTCTGCGACGGTCACCTGTGACCAATCATCGCAACGGCACGACTGTGCTTCCAGTGCGGCAATTTGGCTTGCCGTAAGTGCTGAGTAGGTTATCATTTTTCCGTATATTATTTGATGACCGATATTTACGGATGCAAAGATAACCAATTTTCAATTCACTTATGCTGGATTTTTTTATAATGAAATACTCCACACGTCATTGTATTTTCATCTTCTATTACAAAATCATATACAGAATCAATTTTAGAAAAATACACATGAATAGTAACATGATTTCCAATAACATGATAGGTCATATCAAATGAAGAATAAACGGCATCGTAGATACCGTCCGTTGCTCCTTTCCCGTATAAGACCCCAGAATGATTATCTATAAAAAAAAGTAACTCTGGTTCTTCTAAACATTCCCATGAAGTACCTACCAAAGGAGAGTAGGATTCATCATTATTGCAACAATGTATGAATAAAAAGACTATAAGAATTGATAGTATTAATCCAATCTTGTTTTTCATATTTCTCTATAATCTATCTCACGTATAAGTATAAATGAAATCTGTTGATGAGTTTTTCCTACAAACTTATATGAATATTGTCCTTGCTCAATATTCTTAACATTTCCTCGTAATATCAGCAAATCGCAAAAAGCGGTATCAGGAATTCCATCAAATAGACTCTCCTGCAATTTTGCTTCCCCGGTATCAGGAAAGATTGCTAGTCTGCAGACATGTGTGTTTGGAATATCATTCCCTAAAACCATTGAACCGGTCCAATCAACTACAACAAGAACACCATTCATATTATCCTCATCCACATTCCACTTGATTAAAAAATCTTTATAATAGCATAATGGATTTAAATCATCTTCAGATTCAGCAAATGGAAATGTAAACTCAATGGATTTAGGAATATACATTTCCATTTCATCATTAGTTTCGGAAGATTTTGTATGGTAATTAGTGGAGAAAGAAAAGTTAACGACCTTGCCAAAACAATCTAACAGACTTTGTGATGATTTCGTCTGAACTAAGTTCGGAGATATTTCAATTCCGTCCACATAAGACTTTATTTCGGGCAATTCACCTAAAGAACTCTTAGTAGCACTTGTTTTTCTTACATGACTAATACCAGAAATGCAACTTATTGTTGAGCCTCCTGGAAGAGCACCATCTTTACAAGAGGAAATCCCTATTTCATAATCAGTACCTACGAAATAATCCATATATGTCTGATAATCCCCATTGATAACTTCTGTAGAAATATGAGGTTTATAGTTATCATCATTTAATAAAGAAAATGATTTTCCATCGTTTGGATTAATCGAATTATTTTGTTGAATGCAAGAATATGCAAACAATGTACTTAGAAAAAAGACAAAGCTGTTTAATTTCGAATGTTTCATACTATAATGTATTATAAATCACAGGTTCAGACCATTGAGCGTTTGTTGAAATCTCTCCATTTATCAATACCGGTTTACAAAGATTAGGAGATAGT
>JBJEBP010000067.1:0-3431 GCA_051870135.1 Candidatus Cryptobacteroides sp.
CATCACCCTCGTTTTTAAGAAGATCAAATAATACAGGCATGGCATCCCTTACTGCCTCAGGATTCAAAGGCGTATGCATTGAATTACGAATATACACCTGATTTGTCCTATATCCGGCAATGTCAGATGCCTTGATGATGCCAGCCATAACGGAAGGCGCAAACATTTCCTGATACCAGATTCTGTGGTCTTTTTCTATAACAGAACCTGCATTTGCCCCGTTTAGTATAGATGTCAGGCTTTTCTTGACCTCTTGGAACGCTTGCCAATAACCGCGGGCCGCAAGGGCGGTTTTGTCCTCCTTGTCAGATGGGTTGTTTTCAGGATTCCATTTGCCGCTTCTAACCTTATCAATCAGTTCCTCGGTGACCCGGTATCCTTCAATCGACAACGAGTGGTATGCGTCAAGTTTATATCTGTCTTCCACGTCTTTCATATAGGCCGCTGTATCAATGATATTGCTTTCTTCGGGTTTTGTCGCAAAGACTGTGTCACGCATACTTTGCCACATCAGTCGCAGTCGGGTTGCATACGGAGAAAGCTCCCTTGTGAATTGATATCTGTCATCAAACGGGTCCTCTTCACGTATGGTATAGCCGAAACGTGTCATTGTAGATTTAATTTCATCGGCAATAGTAGCCATCTGAACATTTCTGAATGCTCCTATCAATCTTCCAGCACGGGATGAACGGCCCTTGTCCAACAGATATGGCAGGATATCTGATGAGTCTTTTATTGATGATAATGCTGTTCTCATGGTTATGCCACTTCTCTGAAACAGAATAGGGGAAGCCATGACCAGGGCTTCAGGGAGGCTATATACATTCAATCCATATCGGTTCTCCTTGATGACATTGGAAGCGCAATCGGCTTTAAGGAAGTATATGCTGCACCCGAATATAAGATTGACACTGGAATTGCTACACTTTGGTGAACGGACTATCAATTGCGGGAGAACAGTCCAGTTTCCCGTTTGTATATCTAATGAAACCTCAGGTGAAAGGCACCAATCTTCACCCAATCTTTCGCCTATGTATTCAGAGATGAAGTTCCAATATGAAATGTACCATGCGGTTGTATCGCCTGAAAGTGCGGATGGGTCTGATTGGATAAACCAACCACCGACAACTTTCATAAGGAATCCGTTGTCTACTAGACGTTCCAGGTGGGTCCTGCTAATGTCATTGGTTCGTATTATTGTGCTATTTTTGGTCTCTTGAATCTTTTTCAGCACGTCAAGAGACTGAGCAAGTTTCTCTGAAGGAAGTGCCATATCTGTATAATTACAAGTAATTTTATGTTGCAAAGATACAATTAAATTTTTGCTACACAAATACAATTAAATTTTTGCTGTGATGGTCTTGATGAAAGCGCCCGCATCCGCTTTCATACGTTAAGGATTAACCAATATATTCGAAATTGATTGTAAATTTGCAGTGGATTTCGACTGACTGCTGAGGCTGACCAAAAAGCCTGTCATATCGAGCGAAGCACGAAGTGCGTAGTCGAGATATCTATTGATTATCAATATGTAATATAGATCTCTCCATTTGCTTCGCTCAGTCGATATGACAAAAAGGGGCTTTTTAGTCAGCCTCGTTCTACCCAATCGCTCCGTCAGGAGCGATTAACGGATATTGGGACAGCCCTTCCCGGAGTATGTTTCGTGCGGCATTCTCGTCCCTGTCGTGATGCGTTCCGCATTCCGGACAAGTCCATTCCCGGACATTCAGGTTCTTGACCTTGATGTTCTTATATCCGCAAGAACAACAGGTCTGACTCGATGCGAACCAGCGGTCTACCTCTATCAGAGTATCACACTTGTAAGCCAGCATCTTCTTGAACAGAAACCATCCGCAATCAGAAACGGCTTTTGACAGATGCGTGTTCTTTACAGGTCTGTTTCAGTTTCCCGGTAGCGACAAACTGGGTTAGGCTTTCGAAATTCACTTTGACATTAACATAAGAGTCACAGGTCTGACGAGTGCTCGTCAGAGAAGGAGTAGTACCTGTCATCAGATATGATGATGTGGTCGACTAAACTGATGCTCAGATATTTCAGGGCCTTCTTCATCTTCTCCGTTTCCTTGATGTCAGCCTCGCTCGGCAGTACATTGCCGCTGGGGTGGTTGTGGGCTATGATGATTCCAGCCGCCTGTGACAGGACGGCCTGTCTCACTATCCCAGCCACGTCGAATATGCATGCGGTGGAGCTCCCAGTGGTCATCCGCTTCTTTGCGATGATGCCGTTCGATCGGGAGAGAAGCAGTATCCAGCACTCCTCATGGTCTAGGCACTTGAGGTTCGGGGAAAGCACCCTCGCAGCGTCTCCGGACGTGGTCACGAGCTTCACTTTCGATGCTCTCATGTCGCAGAACTCCTCGCAGAGCTCCCTCAGCGCGATTATCTTGTAGGCCGTCTCCGGCTCCATCAGTTCGTCCCTGTTCATACGGAGCAGGTCGCCCGCATTTACGTCCTCGGATACATTGATTCCGAGGGCCTTCAGTGTCTCTTTTCTCATAGTTGAATGTGTATAAATGAAAAACCCCGCCACTGTGGGCGGGACCTTGACATACTCCCCGCCCTGAAGGACGGAGATTCTCTGGTGACTAACGCCACTTGCGAAGGGTGACCTTCGTCTTACGGTGGCTCCCGGATGAGGCAATGCCCTGCCTCAGGATATTCATCGCAGCGTTCGCATCCCTGTCGTGATGCGACCCGCACTCCGGACAGGTCCACTGCCTGTCTCGAAGACTCAGATGCTCATTGACATATTGACATACACTACATGTCTTGCTGCTCGGATAGAAGCGGTCCACCTTTCGCACCTCGCAGCCGTACTTGCTCGCCGTGTGTTCAAGCTTCTGGACGAACGATCCGAAGGCGAGGTCGGCCATTTTCCGACCCCACAGACGGGACATCCCGGTCAGTTGCAGATCCTCGACGCACAATGTGTCGTAGGCACGGCACAGTTCGTGAGCGAGTTTCCACTGCCAGTCGTCACGGCGGTTCGTGATGTCTTCATGGATGCGGTCGAGGGCGAGTCTGGCAGCACGGCGGTGTGCCGAGCCCTTCTCGCTCTTGGACAATCGCCTTGAGGCCCGGCGCAACTCGTTCAGACCTTGTTTCAGGAACAGTGGATTCCCAATCCTCCTACCGTCCGATAGGGTGAGATAGGTCTTCAGGCCGAAGTCCATCCCCACCGATGCACCATCGTGTGTCTTTCGGCGGGGCTGTGCAACCGCATCCGTAACGATGTACAGATAGTACTCATCGAGCGGAGTGCGCTTAACTCGGATCTGTCTGACCTTTCCCTCCCAAGGACGGGAATACGAGAACAGGAAATGCTGCTTTATGGAGTTCAGCACAAGCACGTTGGAATTCAGCTTGAACCCGCCCTGCTTGTACACTATGCTTCGGAACTGCTCCGC
>JBJEBP010000068.1:0-3425 GCA_051870135.1 Candidatus Cryptobacteroides sp.
GATGTGAACCTCTTCCTTTTTGATGTAAAGGGAAGGCTGGAGGACCACATCTATGCCGACAAACTGACAGCCGGGGCGGACGGCAGAGTGGAAATCGATGCGGAATGGCTTTGCGGTACCGGCTGCCGGATTATGGCCTGCGCCAACTTCGGCTACAGGATGGATATCGGAAGTCTGGATGAACTTCTGGCCTACAGATATCATATCGCCTATCCAGACGAGTACAGCCGTGGTATTCCTATGAGCGGTACGGCTACAATTGCAGAGGTATCGTCCCCATTGGAGACCATCAATGTGGAAATGATCAGGATGATGGCCAGAATATCTGTCCGCATTGACCGAAGCAATCTGGCGAAAGGAGTAACCTTCAATGTCAGCAGCGTGGAAATCGGCGGATCCCCCAAGTCAGTCAATGCCTTCGCCCCCGGAAAGGCAGCCGGGACATCCGATATATTCAACAAGGGCTTCGTATGCAGCGGAACATTGGCGGACAACCTCAATATCGAGGAGTCTCCCGGAAGAAGCCGAGAGGCAAGACTGTATCTGCTGGAAAACTTGCAGGGAGAACTCCTTCCGGATGCGAAAAACGAAAAGGACAAGGTACTGGAGATATCGGACGCCCTGTCTTCCCAATGCTCATACGTTGAAATCAAGGCGGAATACAATTCGGACGACTATTGCACTCCGCCTGGGGAGTGGCTTGTGTACCGGTTTTACCTTGGGGACAGCCCGTCCAATTTCGATGTGGAAAGGAACTGCGCATACAGTTATGTCATAAAACCGGACGGGACGGGAATTGAAGAGGACAGCTGGCGGGTTGACAAGAGCAGCCTGGTAAGGAAAGGGGCGGCGACCCTGAGCATCAGCCCGGGACAATATATCGAGGGGAATGTGGGAGATGAAATCCATATCAGGGTCAATGTAGTCCCCGAAGATGCGAAGGTGGATATAGGGAAGGAAGAACTGGAATTTGACCGGAACAACGGAATCTACGACTATGTAGTGGACGAGGACGGAAGGGGCGTTGTACTGAAACTGAAGGCAAAGGGTTCAGGACTGCTCTATGTGGAAGCTGGAAATCCGGCAAGCGATGCCGCAATAATAGTGATTGTAGTAGTATGAAAACAGTGGGTATGAAATTGAGAATGTTGTATTGTCTGTTGGCGGCGGTACTGCTGTCATCCTGCGTTGACAGGGAAATGGAAACGGGAGCTGGACCGGTAAGGTTCCGGTTTGCTGAGGAATGTGAGTCAAAAAGCGGAATCAATCCGGATGTAAACTCTATCAGGGATGTAAACATTGCCGTTTACCGCGGCGGGCAGCTTCAGGATGTCCTGTTCTTTGACAGCGCCCGGAATGTGGAAATTACTCTTGACAGCGGTGAGTACTCGATTTATGCTGTAGGAAATATCGGAGAGCAGAGTGTATTCCCTGGCTACGAGGAACTGATACCGAACTGGAGATACCGGATTTCATCCACATCTGAATTGAAGGACAAGGGCATGGCATTCACCGCTTCCAGAACTATCAATGTAGACAGGAGCGGAGGAGAATTCATCCTGAAAATGACCAGGATGGCTGCCAGGTGCGGTTTCCGGTTCGATGCCTCGGCATTGGAAGGAATGAAGGTCAAGTCCGTGAGGCTGAGGCAGGCGGCATTGGACATGGCTCCTTTCGGATCTACCGGAAGCATACCGGATAATGTGGAAGATGCGGGCGATTTTGCCTCGGCTGCGGATATCGAGACATTGACCAATGGCGGCACTGTGTATTTCTACTGCCTTGAGAATGACAGGGGAATACTTCTGCCCGGCAATATCGATATCTGGAACAAGGTTCCTGACAAAATTCCGGAGGTGGCGGACAAATGCACCTACATTGAGGTTACGGCTACCATTGACAACAACCCGGACGGCTACTCGGGAGAAGTCATATACAGGTTTTATATTGGCAAGAATACCACATCGGACTTCTCGGTCGTGAGAAATACCAGCTACACTGTAACACTTACCACATCAGGAGACGGGCTGGGCAAGACAGGCTGGCTGATTGACACCTCCGGACTCTGGATTGACCCTCTGTCCAATTTCACTCCTCCGGAATTGCCGGAGTACGTCGGGCAATGGGCCAAAATCAGCTTTCCCAACGCCAATGCAAGAAGGACTGTGACTGTGAGCAGCGGGGAGGATGAGATAATAATCGGGTCGGAGCACACTGGTGTGGACAGCCTCCTCCTCGGCAATGGTGCAGCATTGTTCTATGCCCCTGAAGTATCTACAAAGGACATTTATCTATATCTGTCAGCATTGACCCCGTACAAGACAAGTCCTGTCTCTGGGATTACCTTACGGAGTGCCGAGAGCAGTGTCAGCATGCAGAT
Source organism: Candidatus Cryptobacteroides sp. (assembly GCA_051870135.1). GTDB lineage: Bacteria > Bacteroidota > Bacteroidia > Bacteroidales > UBA932 > Cryptobacteroides. The sequence goes on from JBJEBP010000068.1 coordinate 2,381, forward strand.
TCCGTGCGGAACCTGGCCAGATATGGCTCTTGTTGACCAGAAGAGCGGTATGGCTGTAACCTCCGCCATAGTAAATGAGGACGGATGCGGAGTCTGCCGGGCCAATATGCTCCTGAAGGGAAAGGATGGCGAGACTCTCTCCCCTGCCTCATTTGCGATGCCTGATGAAGGCATAGCCGGAGCTCTCGGGTTCTATCTGGACGGCAGCAAGGACATAATGGGAAGATTCGCCAACGACTTCATCAGGGATATCAAGTCAGGAATTTACCTGGAAACCTCCTTCAGCGCCTACATCTCCCCCGGCAAGGCAGCCGGGATACAAATGCTGCGTCCCGCCTCTTTCCCAGGCAATGTTGCCGCAGAAGCAGTCATATATGGAAAAGCCGAAGGAAGTGAACTCATAGCAGCAGGCAAACCGACATCGGACAACAGAATCTGCCTCTTGTCCAAGGTACAATGCACTGTGAACGGGGCTTTCCCGAATCAGGGATATCTCGGGAGCATACACAACACCCAGCTTGATATATGTGCCCTTGACAGGGCAAGTCATACCGAGTTGCATTCGATTGACATCTACAACGGTGCAGCCGGGAGCGAAGATGCAGACTGGTATGTGTTCCGGACCGATCCCGGGATAGGTACAAATCCCGGCAGCAGTGCCATAAACAGCATACTCACAGGACATAACAACCTGCAAGTCAACAATTTCCAGAACGGCAAGCTGGAACTTGCCCTCCTGCCTCCGGAGCCGGATGAATCTGCATCTTCTTCAAATCCCTTCTTCGCAAGCGGGGCATTCTGCCTCAGGGGGACGATAATGAATCCATATACAAGGAACAGGCTTGTCGGGACCTACATAATCGACATTATCCTTGATATCAGCGTTACTGCACAATTGGATTTTCTGCCAGGATATCTCGGATTCTACTACGTTCCCTACAATGTCCACTATGCGTCAAGTGACTATGCCTGGTCCTGGAAGAACAATCTCCCGGTTGCAATGATGCCGGCAAACTTGAAGAATACAGGTACCATCGGCAGCAAT
>JBJEBP010000069.1:0-3424 GCA_051870135.1 Candidatus Cryptobacteroides sp.
TGGGGGCAACGGTCGAGATCGGCCATGTCGGCGTTGGCGTAGCGGTATCTCTTGGCCTTGCACAGACGTACTCCGTCAATGATGGATGCGTGGTTCAATGCGTCAGAGATGATGGCGTCCTCATCGGTGAGAAGCGGCTCGAAGACTCCGCCGTTGGCATCGAAGCAAGCAGCGTAGAGTATGGTGTCCTCTGTCTTGAAGTAGTCGCTGATGGCTGCCTCAAGCTGCTTGTGGATATCCTGGGTTCCGCAGATGAACCTCACCGAAGCCATACCGAATCCACGCTCCTTCATCATTTTCGAGGAAGCCTCGATGAGACGCGGATCATTGGCAAGGCCGAGATAGTTGTTGGCACAGAAATTAAGTACTTCCTTGCCGGCCACCTGGATGGATGCATACTGTGAACTCTCTATCAGGCGCTCCTCCTTGTAGAGGCCCGCCTCACGTATCTCAGCGAGAGTACGGCTGAGATGCTCTTTCATTTTTCCGTACATAGAAAAGGTATTAGTGTTTCAGACCGTGAAATTACTGCTTTTGCGGGAATTATCAAAGCAGAAAGGCCAATACCTGCCAAAACGGAGTCAATCTGATTTATTTGGCGATAGAGGCGCCCCTCGGTGTCTTATCCTCTTCCGCCGGACTTTTGAGCGATGCCGGTCATAATCTGGCCGATGTTGCCACCCTTCTCATATCACTCGTAGCCATAAACCTCGCTGATAGCCAGTCCCGGACCACCAGAAGATTGACCTTCGCCAATGTATTGCTTCTGATTGCGACCGTCATCCTAATATCTTCTGATGCGTGAACAGAATCGCGACATCAATATCAAGGCCTCGTCCCTGCACTGGGCCTGCTCAGGAAGACATTGAAATAAGGGGATCCGGCTTCACGGACTTTGTTGAAATGTTTTTATTTGGTAACTTTGGCAGATATGGATTTATTATGATGCGAACACGAATCAAAACACTGCTGGCTGCAATCCTGACTCTATGTCTCGCTGCAACCAATGCCACGGCACAGGACCGTGCTGATTACATTCTCACGCCGAAGGCACCTGCCACCCCACGGATCAACGGAGCAAGGGTATATGGGGCAAGACCCGGAGCGGATTTCCTCTACAGGATACCTTGTACAGGTGAACGCCCGATTGCATTCTCTGCCGAAGGCCTTCCGAAAGGATTGTCGCTCGACTCGGACACGGGCATCATCAGAGGTGCAGTTAAGAAGGCCGGAACATACAATGTCACCCTCACGGCATCCAATGTCAAGGGAGTGGTTACCAGAAACTTCCGTATTGAGATAGGCGACAGGATTGCCCTGACGCCTCCGATGGGATGGAATTCCTGGAACTGCTGGGGCAACAGCGTTAGCCAGGAGAAAGTGATGAGCTCTGCCAAGGCAATGCTCGAGAAAGGTCTGGCTGATTACGGATGGTCGTATATCAATATTGACGACGGCTGGCAGGGAATCCGCGGAGGACGGGAAAACGCCATTCAGCCAAATTCCAAATTCCCTGATATGAAGGCACTTGCAGACTTCCTGCACGAAAACGGACTGAAATTCGGCATATATTCGGGACCTTGGGCCGGGACATACGCCGGCCACATCGGCGAATGTGCAGACACCGAGGACGGTCGCTATACATGGATTGATTCGGGTCTCGTGGATGAATATTACAAGATTGACCGCAGCCGCGTCAGCAGGGACACTGTGCGCTATTTCACCCGGTACAATTTCGTGGAGCAGGATGCCCGCCAGTGGGCTGAATGGGGCGTGGACTATCTCAAATACGACTGGAAACCTAACGACGAGTACAATGTCAGGATAATGTCCGAGGCTCTCCGTGCCACAGGACGCGACATAGTGTACAGCATATCGAATTCTTCCAAGGTGGCGATGGGTGATTATCTCAGGCGCTACGCGAATTGTTGGAGAACGACGGGGGACATCAGAGACAATTGGGACAATATGTCCAAGATTGGATTCAATGGCCAGGATATGTGGGCCGCATACAAACGCCCCGGAAACTGGCCTGATGCCGACATGCTCGTGGTCGGAAAGGTGGGATGGGGCCCAGCCACCCATAAGTCCAAGCTCACCCCTGACGAGCAGTACACGCACATCACTTTATGGAGCATCCTCTCGTCCCCACTCCTCATTGGCTGCGACATGGCCGAACTTGACGACTTCACCATCAGTCTCTTGTGCAATAGCGAGGTCATCGATGTGAATCAGGATGAACTTGGCCTCCAGGCATCTCGGATCTACGGGGACGACAAATATGCCACATATCTGAAGCCTTTATATGACGGAACGGTGGCCATAGCCATGTTCAATCTCTCGGAAACGCCTGCGAAAATCGGTTTCATTCCGAGGTCAATAGGTCTTGTCGGAGACCAGAAAATTAGGGATATCTGGCGACAGAAGGATATTGCAACCTGCTCGTACAGAGAAAGATGGGAGATAGAAGTCGCTCCTCACGGATGCTTCTTCGTGAAAGTCTCCCCGGTAAATCCGGATGCCGTTCCGTCAGGTTATGAGTCTCATTGGAAATAAGTTTAACCTATTCAGCCTGAACGTTCGGCTCTGCCGGGCGAGGCTTTTGTCATCTCTCCGGGCGAGGCTTTTGTCATCTCGACCAAGCGAAGCGCAGGGAGAGATCTCCTCTTGACTTAGCACAAGTGCTGCGTTCGAGATGACAATATAGTGATTTAATATTGGATAGTATCCCCGTAAGGCCTGGCAACGCACCTTCCACCAAACAGGCCTTGAACGTGGATGCTGCCCCTCTCGTGACATTCACCTGCACCCCACCCAATCTGAGCGTCCGTGGGTCAAATTGAGAATCCCGATGGAAAAGGATTGCTCCCATTGGGATACCCTACCTGCCAGATTATTGCAGTGACATATCCCATATTTGCGTCATAATTCAATGACTATGGACAACAATGATTGCAGATGGCCGGTAGTTATAGGAACTACAGAGAGCGGCGAGGCAAGGGTATTTGATTATTCAAAAGCCTCCAATATTCTCATCGCCGGAGCCCCGAAGCAGGGCAAGAGCTCTGCTATAGGGACAATAGTGGACGCTCTCAAGAGCTGTCTTGAAACACCCGGAATCAAAGTCATCTCTATTGACACGACAAAGCCTCATTGGGATGCGGATGAGAAGCTTGGCTCATTGTGCCGCGAGGTGGAAAGGAGAGAGGACCTGCGCAATGTGGGTGTTGACATCTCGGGATTCCCGATGATCGTGGTGGTGATTGATGAATACTCCGACCTTGTGAACTTCGGCAGCAGGGATTCCAGACGGGTCGTCAAGGACTCCGTCCAGCGCATTGCCAATGAAGGTCCTGAAGTCGGTATGCATGCAAAAACTCCCGGCAGTTTGTAATGGCATTTTCCATAACCATAAGTTTTAGGT
>JBJEBP010000070.1:0-3398 GCA_051870135.1 Candidatus Cryptobacteroides sp.
TGATAGAGGGAATGCCGAAAACCGCAAATTCGGTTCGTGACATTCCCATAACTGGCAATTTGATGAAGATGATAAAGCCTCTGTGCGGAATTGTCAATCCATCTTACTACGTCCTAAGCAATGAGAATAAGCCAATTGAGCCTAGAACTTACCGCAACTATTACAAGGCGTTGATGCGCAAGATAGGGATTCCGGAAATCAAGTTCCATGGACTGAGGCACAGTTTTGCGACCAGATGTATCGAGAGTAATTGTGACTACAAGACAGTGAGCGTGTTGCTGGGCCATTCGAACATCGGAACAACCTTGAACCTGTACGTTCATCCGAATCTTGAACAAAAGAAGAAGTGCTTGGATAAGGCTTTTAGATTCATGAAGTAAGATACTCACCCTCATGATATCCCTCCCATCTCCTCCACTACCCAATCCGCCAAATCCGCTCCCTTCTCTCGCAACTCCGGCGTGGCGTTCTTCTCCAGGTAGTCGGACACGGTGATGTCCAGCAGGGGGTATTCCCGTGCCTTCTTCCGCCAGAGCTCGTAGCCGCCGAGGTCGGGGATGGCGATGACCTTGCGGCCGAGAAGGACTTTCACGCGGTCGTTGAACTGGGAGAGGCCGCCGGTGGCTAGCCAGAGGAATTCGGGAAAGACTGCGGAGCAGATGACCGCGGTCTTTTCGGCTTCCACCAGGGCAACGGGAAGGTCAGGGTAGAGGGGAAGCAGGTGCTCCCCGAACAGGCACTGGGACAGCGTCCAGCCATCGGGCAGCTGATGCATTGCTTTCAGCCGGCTATGCACCCACATGGCTTCCGGAACGGAGCCATCCTTGATGCGGTGGCCTGTGTGCGGGTCGTAGGGGATAATCTTGCCAGTACGACATCTGTCCATAATGTCGTACTGGTAAAACACGGTGAAACCGTCCCTGGTCGTCCCGATCCGATATTTCTCCACGAGGGCCTTCGCAGTCTCCTCGCCGAACAGTCCGGAAATGAAGGCTATAAATCCGTTCTTTGGCGTGAATAGCAACGTTTTCCCGACGATTTCGAGTGGTAGCGTGTCCAACTTAGGCGAAAGCTCTTTACGGTTCTTCTCGGGGCGTTTCCTGAATTTGGGCAAGGCATAAACCTTTCCGCCTTTCATATTCGGCTCGTATGGCGGGTAGAGATTGTAGCCGCAACTGCGCGCGTGGTCGCAACGGCCGTAGCGCTCCACGTCCGCCGGGACACCATCAGCGTCCACATACGGAGTGAAGCAACGTGGCCGTCCGCAACCGGGGCACCGGTATCGGGAAGTCCTGCCATTATACTTCAGCAGGTGATAGCGGTAGTTCTTCTCCATCATTTCCATTGTGATTGTCCCACTGTCCCGTCTGTCCCATTTGTCCCGCACCCGGGACACTTGGGACACTTGGGACACCCGGGACAGTCTTGTCCTGAAGCCATCTGCTGACGGTGCTCTTGCCCACGCCCATCTGTGATGCAATCTCCCTCACGCTCTTTCCGTCCCGGTGCAGCGCAACGGCCTCGTCCACCCTCGGGTCGTGGTGACCGGAGAAGAGCAGGTCGTTCTCCGATGCCTCACCGATGAATTCCATGTGCAGCCATCCCATACTGTCCACCAGCTCGAGCAAGGCCACGTGTTCTCCGTCATAGACGGCCTCCGAACTGCGCACCTTCACCTGCTTGATATAGCGCTGTGACGGTTTTCCCGGAACTCTGGCCAGGGCAATGGCAGAGTCCACGAAGGCCATCAGCTTGTGGGACCCTGCGAGGTCGTTCAATGTCAATGGCCTGTAGTTCGGAATCTTCGGTGTGTGCGAAAGGATAATCATTGTTATTCCGTAAGTTTCCTTGAGGTGCTTCAGCCTTTGCATGAAGATAGTCGCGGAGTCTGCTCTTTCCGCATCGGGGCAGGCATAGGTGATGTTGTCTAGGATCACGACCTGTATTCCTTTCTGCGCCGCAATCTCTATGCTCTCCAGCAGGCCTTCCTCCATTCCATCATCGATGGGGCTGTCCGTATTGAATTCCGCCCTCTTGAAGTTGTCAGGGAAGTTGTGGCGGATTCCGTTCACTGTGTATCTTTTCTGGAACTGCTTGAGTGACAATTCTAAATCTATGTACACTACAAGTTTCGCTTTAGCTATTTCCGAACCGATCTGAACCGCCAGTATGGATTTGCCGACACCGGGTTTTGAGAAAAGGACGGTAATCTCGTTCTCGGCAATCAAGCCGTGGAAGTAGAGCACAGGGTCCGGAAGGCGAAGTCCATCTTCTATGAAGGCATTGCCTGACTTCATCTTCAACAGGCCAAGGTTTTCAAAGCTCTGCCTGCTTTCAAGCAACTCCTTGAAATGTATTGCCATTGTATCGGTCGCATTCATTTCTCTGCCTCCTACTTTTCCCGGTCTTCAGCAAGGCTTTCATAGTATTCCACCAACTGCCTGCCTGACTTCTTCCCGTTCTCTTTACACTCCGAGCGGATTTCTTGGTAGAACCTCCCCGGGTTCTTCCATTCCATTTCGACGGCCGTATCATATGCGCGCCTGGCAAGCGAATCTGCTGACCAGTATGTGTTGGCAAGCATGTATATGATGCATGTGACCAAAACAATTGCCATAGCTGATAATAGCCCTATGAAAACATTGTCAATCGAAAACCACTGTTTGAAGTGACGCTTGACATTCCTCACGAACCTGTCCAATCCATCAGTATTCAAGGCTTCAATCTGCTTCTCCAAAGCACTCTTTTCGATATTTAGTTCCTTGATCTTTGCTTCCAACGACATTGTTTTTCCTGATAGTGTTGAAAATGATGCTGAAAGAGCACAATAGTTACCGTTCAAGCGGTGGAGTTCATTATTGTTTGATTCAAGATTTGACTTGATGTCTTCCAAGGTTGCCTGGTACTTCTCCGGAAATTCCGTTTCTACGGTAATCGCTTTGTCCACATCTTTCGCCGGAATGACTTGGACCGGGTCCTCCCGGTAGGCCATCGCGTTGTTGAACTGTCTTGTGATGTTGTCGCACAGGTCATTGACCTGCTTGAGTATCTTCTGCGACGTGAGTTGCTCGTTCTGCTCCTGTATATTCCTGTCAGGAGCATTATTGCTCTTTGCCATATTCTTGAATTGTTATGTGTTCTATCTATGGAAGCCCATCTTCCTTTTCTTCTTTTCATCGGGCTTCTGGTCAATATCATATCCGGTGGTGCCGGAACTTCCCAGAGAACTGAAGAGGATGTCGCCGATGTCAGCGGCCAGGCTTTGTCCATGACTCCTGGAAGCAGATTCGCCCTGGCTCCTACCTGTATCCTCCATACTCTCGAGCTTTCCCTCGGAGAGCTGCTCCCGGCCTTCGATGGCCTTCCTGATATTCTCATAGGAATATGCCCGTCCGACT
>JBJEBP010000071.1:0-14533 GCA_051870135.1 Candidatus Cryptobacteroides sp.
CCCATAGGGCGACATTGGCCAGAATCATTATGATGATGTCACTCGTGCCTTTGTCCGGGGTGATTCCGAACCAGAAGTACAGTATGGCGGCGAGAATGCAAATCAATGCGACTCCAGCAAGGTTCACCCATTTTTTCTCAGTCCTCACGAGGGAGAGGAACATTGCCACCCAGGTAGCTATGAGAAAAATATTGGCCTGCCAGCCCGGCCTGGAACTGCTCCAGATGGTGTAGCTCGTGTTTCCTATCACGAGGGCGAACAGGGTGAGGGTGGCCCATCGCTTTACGAGTTGCAAGGATGTTGATGCCAGCGTCGCACCGTTCTCGAATTTCTTCCGCATTGCCAGCGGGAATGCGGCTCCCATTGAGAAAAGGAAGAATGGGAATACCAGGTCAACCCAGGTGAGACCTGCCACCGACGGGTCGAAGGCGTAGGCCGGCGGGGGAGTCTGGGCGTGGAACATCCAGGCCGGAAGACCTGAATTGAATCCGATATTGGCGCAGAAAATCATTCCGATAATGGCGATTCCCCGCAGAATGTCAATGGATGATATGCGCTTCTTCATTGCCTATTACAAGCCGTGGAAAACTAAAGCAGCCCAAGCATCTTGCTTCGGGAGAGCATGCAGGCCCCGATAGGGCCGCATTTCTTTCCGAGCTTCGAAAACTTGAGGGTTGTGTCCTTGTTTATCATATTGAGGGAGTGCTTCTGCACCGCACTCTTGATTGGCAGCATAAGGTAATCCTTTGCCTCCGAGATTTTTCCGCCTATTACTACCAGCTCCGGATTGAAGAGATTGATCAGTCCAGCGATAGCCCTGCCTAGAGTCCTTCCGATATCCTCAATGACCTCTATGGCCAGCACATCCTCCTCATTGACTGCCCGGATGATATCGTCCAGGACGATGTGTCCGTTTCTCTTGAGGGTGTCAGAAAGAATGGAAGCCCTGCCTTCCGAGAGTTTCTGCATCACGAGCCTGTGGGCGGCAGAACCGGATGCTCCGGTTTCAAGGCAGCCTGTCTTGCCGCATTGGCAGATCTGCTCGTTGTCGAGCATCGGGAAATGCCCGATTTCACCCGAGAATCCGGATTTTCCGTAGGAAAGTTTCCCGTCTATTATCATTCCCATTCCCAGACCCCAGGAGACATTGAGGAAGAGCATATTCTTCTCATTGCAGCCAATTCCGCTGATGTACTCTCCGTATGTCATTGCCCTGGAATCATTTTCCACGAAAACGCAGGCGCCCAGTTCCTCCTTCAATACCTGGGAAACAGGCCGGTCTTCGCCGATGAAATAACTGAAGCAGTATCCGGTCTCATTGTTCACGCGTCCGGAGAGGTTGAACCCGTAGGCGAGGACTTTCGCACGGTCAATCCCGGTCTTGTCCACGAGTTGCTTGATATAAGAGCAGAACGCCTTGAACGACTCTTCCGAACTTTCGAGAGTGTAAGGGATATCCTCTTGAAAATCAATTACTTCTCCTTTGAAATTCGTGATGGCCATGCTGATGTGGTGCCATCTTATTTCGACTCCGACAATAAAGCCCGCAGATGGATTCAGTCCATAGATGCTCGGACGTCTTCCGCCGGTCGTGCCAAGTTTGCCAACCTCCTCGATCAGCCCGTCGTCTATCAGTTCGCCCACCAGTTTGGTGATGGTAGGAATGCTTGCCCCTATCTCGCGGCTTATGTCCGCGATGCTGTCAGTGCCCTCGCTGATGAATTTGCCCAATATGGCCTGCTTCAGGGCGGAACTTTTGCTGTCAGTGTAGTTCAAGAATGTGGTTGTCATCAGTTATCGTTTTGTCCAGTACTCCTCGATTTCCTCGAGGGTCTTGCCTGTGGTTTCCGGTATTACTTTCCACATTATCAGCATGTAAGGAATGCACATTACAGCGAAAATGAAGAAAGTTCCCGCCTGGCTCCATTCGAGCAGTACAGGTGTCAGCTGGCCTACGAGGTAGGTTCCTACCCAGAGCATGAATCCGGCGAGTGACATTGCCCTGCCCCTGATGGAGTTCGGGTACATTTCGGACAAAAGTACGAATACTATCGCAGAAATGGAAATCGCACAGCAGAAAACGTATGCGAGGAAGAATGCGAGCATGAAGCCGTTCCCGAGGACACCTCCTGTCGCGAAATATGTCCCGATAGCCAGGAGGCAGATTATCATTCCGCTTACTCCCCAGTAAATCAACTGCTTGCGTCCTACCTTGTCAATGATGAAGACAGCAAGAACGGTTGTGAGGAAGTTCACGAGGCCCACTAGTACGGTGGAGAACATAGGGTTGTCGAAGCCGGCTTCAGAGAATATCTTCGGACCGTAGTAAAGTACGGCATTGACACCCATGAACTGTCCCAGTATCGCTATGGCGCAGCCTGCGAGCACAGCTACAAGAATGCCAGGCTTGAGGAGATCCGACCACTTCCCCTTGTCCTCACCGAGGGATGCTTTTGTAACCTCGACTTCCGCATTGATTTCTTCCCCGGAGTTCAGGATTCTGGAGAGCACGGCAGTTGCCTCGTTGGTTCTACCTTTGATTATCAGCCATTTAGGACTTTCCGGAATGAAGAAGATGATGAAGAAGAACAGCAGGGCAGGCAGGGTCTCGCTGCCGAGCATTCCCCTCCAGGCCTCGGCATTGAACATCCTGGACCAGAGACCTGCATCCGTTGCGGCAGCAGGGTCAATGCCGGCGTCAATGATCCAGTTCGCCATATAGGCGAGCAGGAATCCGGCAGTGACAGCAAGCTGGTACAGCGAAACCAGGGTGCCGCGGATACGGGCAGGGGATACCTCTGATATATATATCGGCGAAACAATGGATACTATTCCGATTCCCACGCCGCCGATGATGCGGAATGCCACAAGTGCATTGAAACTCCCGCAGACGGCGCAGCCTATGGCACTGATGCTGAAGAATGCTGCAGATATGAGCATTGTAATCTTGCGGCCGATGTAGTCGCTGAGGGACCCTGCGCAGAGGACTCCGATTATGGAGCCGATAAGGGCGCAGCCCACGTACCATCCTTCTCCGGATGCGCTGAGGGAGAACTGGTTCCTTACAATGTCGGTGGTTCCTGAAATGACGGCTGTGTCATATCCGAACAAAATGCCTCCTATGGCAGCCACTACCGCCATGAAGACAACGTATGCTGTTCCCTTTGTTTTCATCAGGCCCTAGTCAATGTTGAAGTATTCCTTGTATCTGTTGTAGAGATTTCCTGCTGCCGCATAAACCGACTGCGGACTGAGGAAATGCGAGAATTCGAAGGTGATGGCCTTGTCGTAGCCGCAGCGTTTGGCGGCCTCAAGTTTCATGCGGAGTTTGTCGAACTTGATAGGCAGGAAATTGATAGGCATATCCCTGTCGAAGGTCTCTGCATTGGTCCAGCACTGCATTCCGTAGCGGTCGGCGAGTTTCTTGTTCACGCTGAAGAATGCATCAAGCTCGTCGTAGTCAATGTGGCCGTCCTGGAAGGCGCAGGCATCCACCACGTCGTGAATCCCGGCGAAAATCTGGTTCCACTCCCTCTCGTGGTCCTCCACGCTTACTCCGTCCTTGACCTTAAGACCTGTACCCATAATAGCCTTCTTCCCGTCTATCCAAGGGGAAATGAATACCGGAAGGCCTCCGGACACGTCCTTGCATTGCTTTCCCATTGCGTGGAAGGCATCCACGGCTCCAATGGTGCTGCGGCTGATTTCAGTGCTCAGGTACCAGCCTCCAAAGCTCTCATATTTCTCTCCGTACATCTTCCAGACTTCGTCAATCACGAACTTGTTGTCCTCAATCTCGTGGCTCATATCCTTGGTGTCCCAGTAAACCCCTGAGTCATAGAGGCCCAGGTAGAATTTCATCCCGTGCTTCTGCGCGAGCCTGCAGAACATATCTATAAGGTCAACCGAAGGCATGTAGCAGCCTTTCTTGAGAAGATAAGGGGAAGGGTAGGTTATGAATTTCCTGTAGCCGCAGCGGATGTCAATGACAGTGTCAATTCCGATGGCCTTCATATAGGCGAAATCCCTGTCCCACTCTTTCTCGCCCCAGTTCTGGTGCGGAATGTCGTGTGAAATCTCATCCAGGAAAGTTCCGGTAATCCGGAGTCCGTTGTCTTTCGGTACAATGAGTGTGGACCCGGATGGTCCGGTAGCCTTTGCGCTCTCTCCAGGAGCACAGGATGTGAGAATGGACGGGGCGGCTACTGTTGCCGCGCCGGTTACGGCCATAGTCTTGAGGAAGTCTCTGCGGTTTGTCATAATTCGTGTATTATTTGGTTGAGGCATACATTGACGCAAATATAATAAAATATTTTAAAAAAGCATAACGATTTTATTGAAGATATTTTAAAAATTCATACGAATACTCTTGCTGCTATTAAAAAATTTGTATATTTGTAGCGTGTATAATTAAAAAAGTGATGCTCAAGGTAACCGATTTTTTAACCGTACTAATGGCCGGTTGCATCTCGCTGATGAGCTGCAAGCCTGATAGCCAACAAGTTAACCATAGCTATATGTGGTTTGACTGCGAGGCAAACTATGCCACGCTATCATCTCCTGACTCAATCCAGTTCTATCTGGAGAAATGCAAAGACCTCGGTTTCGGCAATGTCGTGGTGGATATGAAGTCCATTATGGGCGAAGTCCTCTATGACAGTGACATTGCTCCCTATATGGGGGACTGGGAGGGCGTGACCCGCAGCCGGGACTACGACATGTTCGGCTATTTCATTGAATACGGCCACAATCTCGGCCTAAAGGTTTTCGGCTCGCTCAATATCTTCGCCGGAGGACACAATTTCTTCGACCGGGGCATCATCTACGGTGACAAGGCCTCCTGGCAGTCAATATGTTACCACAATGGACAACTGACACCTATCTCTGAAATCAAGACCAACTACAACGGAATGCTGAATCCTGCCGACCCGGACGTACAGCAGTATCAGATTGATATTCTCAAGGAGTTCGCAGGCAAGTATCCGGCGATGGACGGAATCATCTTCGACCGTCTCCGCTATGATGAGATTACTTCCGATTTCAGCGAGCTTTCAAGGAAGCAGTTCGAGGAATATGCCGGTGTGACAGTGGAGAATTTCCCGGAGGATATTCTGTCCTGGTATGACGAGGACGGGAACAAGAGGGAGAAATACACATACGGGAAATATTTCAAGAAGTGGGTGGAGTACAGGGCATCTGTCATCCACGATTTCGTGGTTCGTGCCCACAAGGAGCTCAAGGCCATCAATCCTGACCTCATTATCGGTGACTACACCGGGGCCTGGTATCCGACCTATTTCCACGTCGGGGCCAACTGGGCCAGCAAAGATTACGACCCGTCCCTCGTCCCTGAGTACAGCCATTGGGCAACACCGGATTACAAGAATACCGGTTACGCCGAGGAACTCGACATCTATATGACAGGTCTCTACTACAGCCTCATTACCAAGGAAGATGTGGACCGTGCGACAGGTGTAGTGGGCCAGCGAAGCGAGGCGGGAATGGACAACAGCCTTATCTATTGCTACAGCGTGGAGGGAGGAGCCGAGATTGCGCAGAAGGTGACCATGGGAGTTGTCCCTGTCATAGGTTCCATCTACGTGGAGCAGTATCTTGGCGACTTCACACCATTCCGTCCTGCAGTGGAACAGGCTCTCAAGAGCACGGACGGCGTGATGATATTCGACATTGTTCATCTCAACAAACATCACCTTTGGGATGAACTTGAAGCCGCGATGAAGAGTGTGAAATAATAATCCCAATATATTATGAAACCCATTTTCAGATATCTGATTGTCGCTACGGCCTGCATGCTGGCGGCTGTCAATGCCATTGCGCAGCCTTCAGTCAAGGGTAGGGTGACAGATGCCGACGGACAGCCTCTCGTAGGAGTGGCCGTCCTCGTACAGGGTACCACCAACGGTACGCTCACCGATGAGAACGGTTCATATACCCTTTCAGTGAAGAAAGGAGACGTGATTCTCTTCTCGAGTCTCGGACTCGGCGACCAGACTTTTGTCGCTGACGGTTCGCTCAAGACATTGAACGTGGTAATGAAGGAGGATACCTCTTTCATTGAGGAGACTGTCGTTGTCGGTTACGGTACGCAGAAGAAATCCTCAATGACTGCCGCAGTCTCATCCATCAAGGGAGATGAACTCCTCAAGGCCCCTTCAACCAATGTCTCACAGCTTCTCGCAGGAAAGCTCCCGGGCATTTCATCCGTCCAGGAGTCCGGAGAACCGGGACTTGACCAGGCCTCTCTCCGTATCCGCGGATCCATCTACGGCGTATCTTATGTGGTGGACGGATTCCCGGTAAGCAATATCAATGACATTGACCCGGCCGATATCGAGAGCATTTCAGTATTGAAGGATGCCTCCTCGGCTGCAATCTACGGTCTCCAGTCATCCGGCGGTGTCATTATCGTGACCACCAAGAAGGGAGACAAGGGCAGCACCCGCATCAACTACAATATGTCTATCGGAGCATCATTCAATGCGAATTTCCCGGAATTCATGGACGGCCCCCAGTTCGCTTACTACTACAATGTTGCCGATATGATGGACCGCCTCGCAAGGGGTGACATCAGCAGCCCTGACCAGTATGTCCCTTATTTCACAAAGGAGCAGGTCGAGATGATGACCAACGGCGACCCTACCGACGGATGGGACAATGTCAACTACATTGACAAGGTATTCGGCGTGGGCCTCACCCAAAAGCACAATATCACCGTCCAGGGTGGAAATGAAAAGCTCCGCTATTTCACATCATTGGGCTACCTCGGCCAGCAGGGTAACATTGACAATTTCAACTACAAGCGCTACAACATGCGTATGAATGTCGAGTCGCATTTTGCCAAGTACTTCACATTCAACGCTGGCCTCTCCGGCGTGATTTCCAACAGGCAGACCCCGGCCTACAATTCCGGTGGCGGTGATGACTCCGGATATTCCGAGACCGGCTGGCTTTCAATCGGAAACCAGACAATCCAGATGCATCCTTATCTTCCTGAGAGGTATGAAGGAATGTACACCGCTTCCATCAAGAAGAACACAGGTCTTCCACAGTCTCCTCTCGCAGCCATCTATGAATCAGGCTACAAGAAGACCAAGGGTATGGATGTGACGGCCAACATCTCCCTCTCCATGGACATACCTGGCGTCGAGGGACTCCAGCTCAAGGTTGCCGGCTCTTACGCCTACGGCAATTCCTACAACAAGAATCTCAATACACCGTACTATGTGTATTCGCATACCAAGGATGCAGCCACAGGTGAGTTTGTCTGGAACAAGGTGACCGACCCTCGCGGCGACGGCTCCGGAAACCAGCTTGGTGAGGGCTCGACCTACTCCCAGTCATTGACCGGCCAGGCCAGCATCAGCTATGTGAATTCTTTCGGCAAGAACAACATTGACCTTCTCGCTCTCATGGAGGCCCGCGACTACAAGGGTAACGGTCTCTCCGCATACGCCAAGAACATTCCTTTCGCTTCCCTTCCTGAACTTTCCAACGGCACCCCTGAGGAAAGTCCTATCGGTGGCTGGAGCTCAGCATCCAGAAGCGCCGGCTATGTGTTCAGGGCAAGGTACAATTACGACGAACGTTATCTCGCAGAGTTCACCGGACGTTATGACGGTTCCTACAAATTCGCCGGCATGCGTTCCAACCGCTGGGGTTTCTTCCCTTCAGGCTCAATCGGCTGGAACATGGCCAAGGAAAAATGGATGTCAGGTGCCCGCTTCCTCGATGACCTGAAGCTCAGGGCATCAGTTGGACTTCTCGGTAACGACTATGTAAGCGAGTATATGTTCCTCAGCACATATTCACAGTGGGGAAGCAAGGTCATATACAGTACCGGCAGCAACAATGCCTACCATTCGACGGCTGTTCCGAGTCCTGACCTGACCTGGGAGAAGACTCTCTCCTACAATGTCGGTATGGATGTATCAATGTGGAAGGGCAAGCTCACTGCAGAACTCGATGTCTTCTACAACTACACCTACGATATGCTGACGGCCCAGTCATCCGGTTTCCCTTCTTCGATGGGAGGCTACTATCCGGACTGGATAAACTACAATGAGATTGACGCCAAGGGTGTGGACTTCTCCATCACCCACAAGAACAGCGTGACAGTGGCCGGCAGGCCTTTCTACTACCAGATCGGGGCATCATTGACCTATTCCAAGACCCGCTGGCTCAGGTACAAGGACGACCCTAACGCTCCTGAAATCCAGAAGATTGTGGGCACTCCGGTAGGGTCATTCCTCGCCTGGAAGGCTGACGGCCTGTTCCGCAGCGAGGAGGAGATTGACAACTCCGCCTGGTACGGCACCCGTCCTTGCGTAGGTGATATCAAATATGTGGACCTCAATGGTGACGGCAAGATTGACACCCAGGACAAGGGCCTCGTGGGCCGTCCGAACCGTCCTCAGCTCACCTACGGCCTGAATCTCGCCATCAGCTGGTGCGGCATTGACCTCAATGCACAGTTCACCGGCGGAGCCCTCTTCGACGTATCCCTCACAGGTACTTACTACAATGGCTACGATGACAATACAGTCTGGACCCAGACCTTCAAGGAGGGCGCGAACTCGCCTCTCTATCTCGTCCAGAATGCGTACAGCGAGTACAACAAGAACGGCACCATGCCTCGTCTGACTCTCAGCAACACTGGTCACGGCGGAGACAACGGCCTTGCTTCCACATTCTGGCTCAAGAACGGAAGATATATCAGGCTCAAGTCAGCCCAGCTCGGCTATACATTCCCGAAGAAGTGGATGGATAAAATCAATTTCCAGGCACTCAGGATTTTCGTCGAGGGACAGAACCTCTTCACCATCGACGGGCTTCCTAAGGGTATCGACCCTGAGTCCCCGGGCGTTAACAATGGTTATTATCCTCAGCAGCGCCTCGTCATGGGCGGAATTTCCATCACTTTCTAAACTTGTTGTCTGTTATGAAAAAGATATCAAAATATATGGCGGCGGTCGCCGTTGCGGTGACTGCGGTGTCTTGCTCCGACTTCCTTGATATGACTCCGACGGACAGCGTGTCCGACAAGGTGATCTGGGAGAATACGGAGAATGCGGAGATGGCTGTCAACTATCTCTACAGCTATACCTACGACGTGCTTATGAATCAGTGTGTTGCAGGTCAGACGGAGTCCCTCACGGACTTGATGAAGTACGGTTCGTACAACTATAACTCCCTCTGTTTCATCCCGAGCGAGATTGCTTACGGCGACGAGACTACTCTCACGGCATCATACGTGGATACCTATCTCGGATTCTGGAGTTCTACGTACTGGGCCGTCCGGCTTTGCAACGAGGCTCTCTACAATCTTGACAATTACGGGAAGATGTCTTCGGAGGACAAGATCAGGCTTGAGGGCGAAATCCGCTTTGTAAGGGCATATCTCTATTTCGACCTCGTGAAAAGGTACAAGGAGGTCATTCTCTATGACCGCGACCTTGCCTCCATCACCAAGGACAAGGCTCTCAGCTCCGAGAAGGATTGCTGGGATTTCATTCTTGACGATCTCAAGTATGCCGCTGACAAACTTCCGGCCAAGGCCAATGCCGGCGGACGCATTGACAAGGGAATGGCTTACGCATTCATCACAAGGGCAATGCTTTATGCGGCAAACGGAATGGAGGCTTCCGGACAGGACCCGAAGCCTTATTACCAGGCTGTCATTTACGCTGCCGGGGAAGTGACCGCACTCGGCTATGACCTCACTGACAATTATGCGGATTCCTATTCCACAGTTGGAAATTCAGAGGTCATTCTCCAGTATCTCTTCAGCCGTGCAGACGACGTGACCCACAGTTTCGACTACTACTATACCCCTGGAGGCGACTACTCCATCTTCGGACAGAAAGGCGGTGGGTACGGTACTCCTACACAGGAGATGGTCGAGTCCTATGAACTTGCAACAGGAGGTTCCCCTGACTGGAGCGAGTGGCACGGCGAGACTACCAGCACACCTCCTTATGAACTTCTCGAACCTCGTTTCCAGGCAACCGTCCTTTACAATGGCGCATCTTGGAAGGGCCGTGAGATTGAATCATACGTTGGCGGTTCTGACGGATACTGCGAGTGGAATGTTGACCCTGAACCTAACGGAAGAACTACTACAGGGTACTATCTTCGCAAGATTGTGGACGAGAACCACGACGTGATCAAATACAGCAACGGAACCCAGCCGCTCTCCATCATCCGTTATGCCGAGGTGCTTCTCAATCAGGCTGAAGCCCTCTTCAAGACCGGCGACGAAGTCAACGCCGAGAAACTCGTGAACCGTATCCGTGCACGTGTCGGCCTCCCTGCAGTTGCCGTCGAGGGAAATGCACTCTGGGCAGCATTGCGTCAGGAAAGAAAGGTCGAGCTCAGCTACGAGGGCCTCTGGTATTGGGACCTCCGCCGCTGGGGTGTAGCACACAAGGCTTATCCTGAGGGCCTGACCGGATATCAGGTTCACGGGCTCAAGATTACCAAGGATGATGCGACAGGTGAGTTCACCTACACTTATGTCGCTGTGGATGACAAGAACCGCAACTTCCCGCAGAAACTGTACAGGTTCCCTCTCCCTTCATCCGAGCTTCGCAGCAATTCTTTGGTTGACCAGTTCCCTGAGTGGAAATAATATTGAAGACAATGAAAAGAATCATATCAGCATTGACAATAATGGCTCTGGCAGCGACCTATTCCTGCCAGAAGCCTGAATATATACTTCCGGACGCTGAACGTCAGGGCTTCACCTCCATCAGCGCATTCTTCACTTCAGGTCCGTACGAGGGTTCTGTCCTCGCCAAGCTTGATGTCACTCAGGAAATGCTGGACGAGGGTATGCTCGTAATACCTGTCCCGTATTATTTCCCGGAGGAGTCCGATGACAGCGGAACTCCGATGATGGCTATGACCAATGTAAGAATCCGGGCGGAACTGGACAACAACTGCACCATTGACCCGCCTCTTACCGTGCTTGACCTCAATGAGGAGACCAAGTTCACCTACACCGACCAGTACGGCAAGTCATACGACCTCGTCCTCTACGGAAAGCGCAAGAAATCCGACAAGGCATCGGTAATGGGAATGAGCATAACCGGCCCGAACTGCGGCACTTTCGACGCATTCGTGGACAATGACAACAGGAAGCTCTTCCTTTATACTACGGATGACCTTACCGGCTGCACAGCCACGATGGAAGTGTCCGCCCACGCTTCCGTGAAGACAGACCTCTCTGTGGCCAGGAATTACAACGAGCCACAGAAGATTGTCATTGCCTCACATTCCGGCAAGGAGTATGAGTACGTGACAGAGAAGGCCGTGCCTACCAAGATACGCCGCGGCTTCAATCTCGAGTCTGCAAGGCCGCTCTTCAATCTCGATCCTAAGTCCCGTCTCGGACTGCCTGACTACTTCGCCAGCGTCAATCCGTCAATTGCCGGCATAGAGGGTTATCTCATTGTATGTGAGGGAGATGGCTCTACTCCTATTTATCTCAACGGCCAGACAGGAGCGAAACTCGGAGAAATCGTTCTCGGCTCTGCCAAGGCCGGATCCATCGCCAGTGATGACAATGGCAACCTCCTCATCTGCAACCACATAGACACTGATCCATACGATGGTGCCCTCAATATTTACAGGACAAAGTCCGTCAAGACTGCCCCTGAACTCTTCTGTACAGTGGACGGCCTCGGGATCGCCCTTCCTCGCGGAGGCAAGATGGAGGTCTGCGGCAATGTTGACGAGGATGCTGTTATAACCATTCTCTACGAGGGTATTGACGGCGTGACTGCTGCAAACCAGTTCATCCAGGTTACTGTTACCGGAGGAAAGCCTGTGGATATCTCTTCCAAGACCCTCCCTGAGGTAAGCTGGGGAAGCCTGCCTGTCAATGGAGCAGCCCTGGTTTCAGCGAACGGCAAGCCGGACGGAGGTTATTTCTATGCATCATACGGCAGGGTATCAATGGATTACATTGACGCGTCACTCAGCCTCCGCTACGGTACTCCGTCAAGCAACGGCAATGCCTGGGCCTGGAACACTAACCAGGTTGCAAGCATGCAGTTCAACAATGTCCAGTATGCCGCCATGCTCAACCTCGCACATTTCCCGGCCTGGGGCGGTATCCCTGTACTCTATGTTTACAATGTCAATGACCCTTCAGCCCTCGACGGCGAGTTTGACTCTGCACCTGGCCTTGTCCTCTCAACCGAAGATATGCCTATTGAGACCGCCAATGCAGTCAATGCCGACGGTACGAATTCCTGCGGCGACGTCCTCATCACCCAGTCCGCTGACGGCTTCAAGATATTCATCTACTACTACGACCACTATTGCGGTGCAATCGGTGGCTTCGTGGCTGACTGTATCAAACGTGACTGATTATGAACAAGACCAAATTTTTCATAAATATATTGCTCGTTTCGGCCCTTCCTGCATTCTGCGCCTGCTCTGACGGGACGCAGATGCCGGACTGGCCATGGGAAGATCCCCAGAAGCCTGAGACTCCGGAGGATCCGGGAGAGAATCCCGGAGATGAGCCGGGTGAAGACCCTGTGGATACCCAATGGGCTGATGTGAGTGCTGATTATGAAGGGCTTCCGTCGTATATCACCATTCTCAAATCCCCTTCCACGCTCCAGGACAAGGCAGCCGTGGCATACGCTGCTGTTGCAGATATGTCCATGGCATCCCTGGATCTCTGGAGCGTGAAAGACCCGACCCTTTCAGGCTCCGACGAGTCGCTCAAGACCCCTGCTTCCGTCTATAATTCGGAGAAGCCGGCAGTCATCATCAACGGAGGATATTTCTACATTGACGGTGGCAAGACCTATCCGATGAGTCTTGCGGTCAAGGACGGTGAGATACTCGCCCAGAACATCAACTACACCTCGCAGGACTGGGTCAAGATATATTATCCTACCCGCGCAGCCCTGCTGGTTGACGCCAAGGGCAAGGCCAAGGCCGCCTGGACATATTACAGCAATGCGACAGGCAAGACATACGTCTATCCCCAGCCGGCACAGAACAGTTGGAACTCCAAGCCTCTTGGAGTGCCTTCGGCTACTTTCCCTGAAGGTGCGGAGGAACTGGACGCTATCTGGGCCGTCGGCGGAGGCCCGGTTCTTCTCAAGGACGGGGAGGTGGTGAACAGCTACGGACCTGAACTCTTCCTCTCTGATGTCGGCTGTGATGCGAACAATCCTCGCACAGCCGTCGGTGTCACCGCTGACAACAAGGCCGTGTTCTTTGTCTGCGAAGGCAGGAATATGACCGAAGGTGTCAAGGGACTCACAACCGCCGAGGTGGCTGCCGTGATGAAGGACCTCGGCTGCACGGAGGCCATCAATCTGGACGGTGGCGGTTCAAGCTGCATGCTCGTGGTGGGCAAGGAGACCATCAAGCCGTCTGACGGAGCACAGCGATCAGTTGCCTGTACATTAATGTTGAAATGATGAAGAAGACAGTAACATACTTTCTCATTGCATCAATGATGATGCTTTTCTCCTGCGACAAGCAGTCCGGGATGCCTGACTGGCCTTGGGATGATCCTGAAAAGCCGGAGCAGCCGGAACCCGAACCTGGTCCGGGCCCGGATGACCCTGACCCTGATCCGGAGCCTGTCCAGAAGGGCAAGAACCGCTATGTGTGGGTGAGCTGCGAGGGCAACTGGGAGGAGTTCGCCAATGACAAGAACCAGATTGTCAAGGAGATAGCCAAGTGCAAGGAGGTCGGCTTCACTGATCTCGTAGTGGATGTCCGCCCTACCAATGGCGGAGTCATGTTCAAGTCCACCCACGCGGAACCGCAGACCAGGATGGACTGCTGGACTTCTTCCGGCTACAGGTTTGTAAACAGGACTGCCGACTT
This sequence comes from Candidatus Cryptobacteroides sp., assembly GCA_051870135.1. Lineage (GTDB taxonomy): Bacteria > Bacteroidota > Bacteroidia > Bacteroidales > UBA932 > Cryptobacteroides. Next base: position 13,882 of record JBJEBP010000071.1, read on the forward strand.
CGACTATCTCCAGGCCTTCATTGACGAGGCCCACAAGCAGGGCCTCAGGGTACACGCCGTGATGAACACCTTCGTCGGAGGCTGCCTCTGTCCTTATGGCCTGGGCTCGGACGGAATGCTGTTCAATGACTCCTCGAAGAAGTCCTGGGCCTCGGTAGTAAATACCGCTGCAGGGCTGAAGAACACGATGGATCTCTTGGACGACTCCGTGGATTATGGTGCCAAGTTCCTGTCTCCGGTCAATCCGGAGGTTCAGGACTATGTGCTGGGCATCATTGGCGACCTCGCGAAGTATGACATTGACGGAATCATTCTGGACCGCTGCCGTTTTGACGACTACAGTCTCCAGAGCGACTTCTCGGACAATATGAAGACCGGTTTCGAGGCCTATCTCGGCCGCAAGGTCACTTCCTGGCCTGGTGAGGTGATGTCCGCAGGGCAGGATGCGCTGAAGCGTCCGGTCAGCGACGTTACCAAGAAATGGCTGGAGTACAGGGCCAAGGTCATCCACGATTTCGTGGTGAAGGCCGCCGGCAAGGTTCATTCCATCAATGCCGACATGAAGTTCGGCTGCTATGTAGGTGGCTGGTACTCAAGCTATTATTATTCCGGAGTCAATTGGGCGAGTCCTAAATATGACCCAAAGGCAGAC
>JBJEBP010000072.1:0-3383 GCA_051870135.1 Candidatus Cryptobacteroides sp.
ATGAATGCTGAGAATCTTTTCATTTTGTTGGTTTTAATTTTTAGGATGTTATTTGAAATAATGACTTGCTCCGGTTTTGCATAGGATTTCCGGGATTGGTTGTTCTTCCTGAGAGCGCAGCGGTTCTACGTGACCGGCAATGGAGAAAAACGGACCGGAAAGATATGCCCAAGACAATGTGGTTATTTTCGGGAATCACTACATCAGCAAGATTGTCCTGCGGGGCCGCAGAAACTGATTATCTGATATAGATATTGCCGTCTTTAACGGTGTACTTCATACCCGGAACAAGCCGGCAGATGGCCGATACCTGCTCCTCGAGCGTCTCACCGTGAATGAACTTGGCGGTAATGACAGCCTTGTCATATTTTCCGTCGGTCACATAGACATTGACATTGAAGCGACGGCTGATAGCCCTGGCAACACTGTGGATGCTTTGTGAATGGAATGACAGGCTGCCGCTCTCCCATCCTGTGTATTCGGCCGAGCTTACGTTCGAGACAGTGCACTTTCCGCTCGACTTGTCATAGCGGCAGTTCTGGTCCGGAAGGAGTTCGACGGCATTGGCATCATCGTTTGAAGGCGAGACTCTTACAGCTCCTCTGCAGAGAGTCACATCAACCTGATTTTCATCAGGATAGGAGGAGACATTGAACCTCGTTCCGTGTACTCTGACATTGACATCTGCCGTCCGCACGACAAAAGGATGCTCTTCTGAAGCCGTCACATCGAACACGGCCTCGCCGCTCAAGTGTACGGAACGGATATCCGAGAACATCTCCGGATAGAGGAGAACGCTGCCGGAATTCAATGTCACCCTGGACTGGTCGGGAAGAATGACCTCCCTGATTTCGCCCTTCCTGGCGCAAACCTCCACATAATCGGCCACGACAGTATGTGCCTCGTTGTGTAAAAAATGCACATACAAGACGGAAAGGGCCGGTACAAGAATCAATGCGACTGCGGCGGCCACTCCGGCCAGGGTTCTCAGGAAAAATTTCCTCCGATGCGCACTTCCGTCCTTGAGGTCAAAAGCCGCTTCCATTTTCTTCGCCCGGGACAGTACTTCATCACACGACTTGTCCACCTCCGCCATATCAACGGAAGTGATGTCGAGTCTGTCCCAGAAATCAGGTTGTTTCAATACCATCGCTGAAAGTTTTAAGCGTTGCGGTTATACCTTATTGACGAAGAAAACGGGGGTATCCCCCAAATTTATCCGAAAAAATTGATCAATAACAATGAAATTGCCGATACAATGGTCCTCAACTGCCTGAGTGCCAGAGTTATCTGGTTCTCTACAGTCTTAGGGGAAATATTGAGACGGGCTGCTATCTCGGCATTGCTCAGCCCCTCCACTCTTGACATAATGAAGATTTTCCGCCTTTTCTCCGGGAGCGAAGCCACGCTCCTCGACATCCTGATTTCCGTTTCACGGGCATCCGCGAACTGGTCGGCAGTGCTGTCTGAAACGGCATCGAAATCATCCGGAAGAGGTACGGTCACACCCCTGGAGCGGGTATAGTCGATGGCGGCATTGCGGCACATCCTGTACAGATATGCTCCGAATGAATTGATTTCGGGAAGAATAGCCCGCATAAGCCAGACCCTGATGAAGATGTTCTGGGCTATATCCCGGACATCCTCCCTAGAGCAAATCACTTTTCCAAGGAAGACCTCAGCCCGAGGATAATAATGACGGAAGAGTTCCCTGAACGCATTCTCGTCACTCAAGGAAATCCTTTTCAGAATATCTTTCTCATTGTTCATATCCGCCAATTGCAGCAAGAAATGTTACACCTCAAACACATCCCCGTCCTTGGCGGCATAAGTCTCCGGGAAGACGGTCCGGCATTCTTCCTGATACTTGGAGGCATTGCGGCAGCGGGAGGAATAATGGCCTATCACGAGCTTGCCTGCACCAGCCTCCAGGGCGCAGCGGGCGGCCTGCAGAGTCGTGGAATGATGCCTTGCAGCAGCCTGGTCAGCCAGTTCGTCTAGATATGTAGTCTCGTGATAGAGAAGGTCAACTCCCTTTATCCAGGTGGAGAGTTCAGGAAATGGAGCCGTGTCGCTGCAATATGCATAACTCCTCGGGACATACGGGAGATAGGCCACTTCGTCATTCCTGATGAGAAGAGGCTCGTCCGTTCCTGAATGGCGGATGAACCCGTTCATGAACGAGGCACCGTCATCAGGACCGGCAGGACGGAGTACATCCTCGCCCCGTTTGATGGCACCTATTTCACTGAGTGTCAGATTATAGCGTTCTACCGCCTCTTTCCTGACATTGAGCTGCGGCATCTTCTCCCTGAAGAGATAGCCGTAAGTCTCAATCTTGTGATTCAGGGGGAAAGCGAGCACTTCAATGCTCTTGGTCTCGTAAATTACTTCAGGCTCCTTTACGGAAAGCGGATGGAAGTTTACTTCAATGCCTAGGCCCTTGCCGTAATAGGACATGAAGAAGTTGATGAATGGAGCCAGATTTGACGGTCCGTAAATCACCACCGGAGTATTCTTGCACGAAAGGCCCAGTGTCGAGAGCAAAGGAAAAAGGCCGAAGAGATGGTCCCCGTGGATATGGGTAATGAAAATGGAGTCCAATTTTGCAATGGAAACCTTGTTCTTCAGCAACTGCCGCTGGACCCCTTCTCCGCAGTCTATCAAAAACAAGCGCTCACGTATCTCAAGGACGTGAGCGCTCTGATATCTTTCGACAACAGGCATGGCCGAAGCCGTGCCCATTATCTTCAATGTAAAATTATTCACCCTTCTCGAGCTTATCCTTGAGGGCAGCGAGCTCGGAGATGTCACCGAGGGTTGTCTTCTCGATCGTAGAGTTGATCTTCTTGACAGCCTTCTTGGTGTTGTCAATCTCAGCTGCAGCCTTCTCGGCCTTCACGTCAGCATAAGTCTTGAGGTGAGAGAGGAACAGCTTCCTTGTGCTCTTCCTGAGCTCGGTAACCACGAACGGAAGTTTCTCGCCCTCGACAGCCTGCTTGCCGTCTTCCTTCACGAGATCCCTCTTGAATGCGAATCCCTCGGCACCGTCCTCAAGGATGATGTTTGCACCCTTGTCGGTAGATGCTCCAACGGTAGCCTCAACAGCTGTACCTACAGGATACTTGGCCTCGAGCTCTGTCCAAGGATTAGGAAGGAGCTGCTTGTGACCAAGGCTGAGCTTGTGCTCGTTCTCATCGAAGTCAAGGATGATGACATCGATGGTGTCACCTGTCTTGACCATCTCTGACGGATGCTTGATCTTGTCCCATGAGAGGTCGCTGATGTGAACGAGACCCTCAATACCGTCCTCAAGCTCTGCGAAGAGACCGAAGTTGGTGATATTGCGTACAACAGCCTTGTGCTGTGAGCCTACAGGATAT
>JBJEBP010000073.1:0-3380 GCA_051870135.1 Candidatus Cryptobacteroides sp.
TTTGACCGGCTCGCGCTAGCCGGAACTGCGGCTTAAATCACTTGCGAAACTTGAGTTTCCAATTCTATCCTTTCCAGATTATCTTTGCTATGTTGTAAAGCAATTTATGACGTTCCTCCAGTTCGTCCGGACCAAATTTATCCAAAGGACGGAACTCAAGATGGAAGTTGTCTATCATCTTCTGGAAATCCAATTTTGATTTATAGCTGTCTGGACGCAGAGATTCATTCCAGTATAGGGTGTTGGCATAGGACTCCAGTTTCTTGTTATAGGTCTCATTGTTGGAAGACTCGTTATCCTTTCCTTTCAAAAGCAGAAGTCCTCCAAGACGGTTGCGTTGACTGTTGAAATATTCGGGATCATCATTGAAGATGTGATGGTTCTCTTCGTTGTCCGCAATTATATGTTCAATGTGGAACCCATTCACAGAACCCGTATTGGCCACTAGATTGTAGATATTGTGTCGCATGTTCATTGCTGTATTGTCCGCAATGAACTGCTCCACTCTGGCGAATAGATAGCGCTTGAAGCGTTTGTCCAAATCGATGCCTGTATCCTTGAAGTAGGAGTAACTGAATGGCTCTGTCAGTTCTGGAATACTCAGTTTGTCTTTCAATTCGTTAATCAGTGCCTCATTGAACACGGCACGGATAGTATCGATATCCTTGTTCCTGATTTTCTCTCCGATGATGTACGACAATTCGTTGAAACGATTACCGCCGCCATAGCAACGCTGCAATTGAAGAAGTGTCACCATTCTGTCGACTTCAAAAGAAACAGCCTTAATCTTTTCGTCCTCTTCAGGGTCGTTCGGCATACATGCCTCAAGAATGAGTCTCAATTGGGAATCTCGCTGTGTAAGCCAGTTATAGTAAATATGCCGATAATCCTTATTTTCTTCCCGGCTCAATTTGAGAAGTTTTAGATAAAGATTCGTATAGTATTTGAAGTCGTTGAGCAGGAAATCCTTGACTTTGGATGGGTTATGGTCCAAATCCAAATCAGTATTGGTGAAAATGGATCGGTGATAACCCTTGTCAAACTTTCTGCTGTCACTGACGGTGTCACTGAATTTGGCGCGGAGAAAGGCAATGAAGAAATTATCCACTTCATCTGTGTATTCGGAACTGAAGGCATTGATTGCATTGACTTGAGTTTCCCAAAGGTTGTTGAGATTGAGCGCATTCAGGGATTCCTTGTCAATCTGCCCCAACAGTTTTCCTTTCAGAATTTCGTATGGTTTCAATCGGACACCGCGGTCATTGATTACTTCGAAGACCATAGGAACATCCGTCTGCTCTACATTTAGTTGGATAATTACCAGCCTCTGAAGGAAAAAGAACACAAAGCGTTCAAACCTGCTCTTATCAGTCAATTCCCTCTGCAGGCGTTTAGTGATAATCTCGTAATTTGCCTTCATGTTCTTTCCAGTGATTCCTGGGCCGTCTGGGACTTCTTCAGTTCCGTCAAACAAAGCCAACAATGTTTCAAGGTGGCTTTCATGATTCATCCAGAATGTACGGTCATAGCCTTTGGTTCCACTGATTTTCTGAGAAACCCAGTCATAAAGCTTTGATTCGTACTTTTTGGCCAAATGACGAAGGCAAATCAACATCAAGGTAAGCGTTGTAAGGCGCTGCTGCCCATCAACAACATAAATGCGACCAGTCTCTTTATCTTTGTTGGTTACATAGGTGTTGAGATAGTACCAGGCATATTTCTCAATCAGTTGCTGCGGTGGCAATTGGATGGACTTGTGCCGCTCATCCTCTTCGTTGAACCTATAGAATACATCATCCAGCAACCTTACTACGGGATCTTTCTCCCACTTGTATTGTCGCTGGTAAAAGTCGATATAGTACACGGTCGTACCAAAAATCTGGTCTAAGTTTTGTTTATCGGGCTGGACATCCATTTCTATATTGTCTTTGTGTTGTTAACTTTTGCCCAGCAATCCCTTGACACATTCAACGAATCGTTCAGCCTGGGGATAGAGTTCCATAACAGTCTCACGTGTATGAGTGATGAAGTCTTCGTAATCTCCTGCACTTCGTTTGCTGAATGCAACAGAGTAAAATCTTCCCAGTTCAACAGGCATCTTGCCTGTCAGGATGAATTCCTTTCCAAGCATTTGACGCCTCCATCGTGAGATTTGGTTTCTATATGGTTTGCAACTAATAGTGCAGTTGCAGCATAATAACAGGCGTAGTATAGCCGGTTGACCGCTGTATTGAAGTATCTGCGTTCACAGTGATCAAGAACTTCCTTCAAGGTGTCCACAGCATTATCTATGCGATAGTTTACAATATCGTTTCTCTGCTCGTCTGTCATAGGGCTACCGCGTCGTGCATTACATTCTCATAAAATGGAGTTACTGTTTTGCCCCAGTCCTGTTTTGGGAGTATCAGGGCATTGATCAAAACACCAGTCTTGAGTTCAATATCATACAATGGGGCAGTGATCTCAAGTTCATCCTGCAATGTCACCTTATCTTTGGGAACAAGTACAAGCAAATCAATATCAGACTTATCGTTTGCTTCACCTCGTGCTTCAGAACCATAAAGACGCACTTCTACGCCAGCCTCCAGACTTGAAAGGCTGGTTTTAATCGCATCTATGATATATTCTCTACGCATAGTAATACGCCTTTTTCGCAAATATAATCATTTTGCTGAAATTCAAGTACAAGGCCTCATAAAATATCCCTTTACACATAAAGAATGCAGCTTATCCGCTATCCGTACAGAACATTCCGATTTTCCACAATTTGCCCCTGGAGTGGATGGTCTCTCTCCAAATGCCTTCCTCGGTTTGACACCTCAACGTGGAAGGTCCACCTCTCAATAAAGCTGACGTATTTCACATAGTCAATAATAAGCCTCGTGCTAAACACTGAGTAATGGCATATATTGATTTTCAATGAGTTAGCTTCGAAAACCTTGCTCGGTGGCATCAATTTGAACTCACCGAGCACGATGATATGGCCTACAAGCACCTGTAGTTGATCCACCCTTGCGCGGTGATTTGCACGAAGAAATGTTTCCCCCGTTAATGGTTATTGACGCTTTATTTCAATGCGGCATAGTGGAGACGCTGACAAAGAATTGCGCATAATTTGCACGAATTGACCGCGACATCAAGGATGGTGAAAAGATTTGTGCTTTTTACAAGAGATGTGGGCTGAGGAGCAAAACGGAGTCGCACCTTCCACGCTGAAGGCGCTTTTCGTGGAGGGTGCGGTTTCCAAGGCATCCTAGAGAAAATGTAACCTGTTGGCAGCAATTCTGCTATTTGCGGATAATCATTTGAAGAATCATCCCGGGCAGGAATGAGTCTTGCCCGGGATGAAACGGAAAACTATTGTGTATAAATTACCATTC
>JBJEBP010000074.1:0-3379 GCA_051870135.1 Candidatus Cryptobacteroides sp.
GACTGCTGCACCATACCTACTTTAAGTATCCTTGACATATTTCTATTGTTTCAATTATCCAAGCCAGCCATCCGGGAACTGCATTGTGACGCAATGCAGGGATCCGTGTCCGGAGAGAAGCGGACGGCAGTCAATAACCTTCACCTCCCTGTCAGGGAACACGGCCTGAAGCCTTTCCCGTGCAACCTCATCCTGCTCCGAACCGGCTCCCGGAACAAGCACAGCCCCATTGATAATCAGGAAATTGGCGTATGAGGCAGGGAGCCTGTAACCATCCAGGTACATAGGCTCCGGAAGAGGAAGCGGAATGAGGTTGTAAGGCCTTCCGTCCAGGGTGGTCAGTCCCTTGAGCTGCTCTTCCATTGCTGAAAGTTCCGCATAATTCTCGTCATTCTCATCGTAGCATTTTGTATATGCGATGGTGTCCGGAGAACAGAACCGGGCCATAATGTCCACGTGGCTGTCAGTATCGTCCCCGGCAATTGCCCCATGCTCCAGCCAGATGATCCTCTGGAGACCGAAAGCGTTCTTCAACTCAGCCTCGATTTCATCCTGGCCGAGATATTCATTGCGGTTGACGGAGCAGAGGCATTCCTTAGTCGTGAGCAGAGTGCCGAACCCGTCCGAGTCAATGCTGCCGCCTTCCAGGACGAACGGCCTCATGTCCACCAGGGCAACATCGTCATTGAAAGCCTTGCCGAAGAAAATTTTCCGTGTTATCTGGTTATCCTTGTCGGAGGCGAACTTCAGCCCCCAGCCATTGAAGACGAAGTCATAGATATATCTTTCCCCCTTGTCCCCATATACGGAGATTCCGCCGTGGTCCCTGGCCCAGGTGTCATTGATTTCGCATTCGCAGAAAATAATCTTTTCAATGTCAATGTCAAGACCGAGCTGGGATGCAATCACCTTGAGTCTTATGACCGTATCCGGCATCGAGGTCGTGACTATCATCAGTCTTTCGTGCTCAAGCACTGCCGCCGCAATCCTCGCATAGCATTCCTGAACCTTCTCCAGTTCGTACCACGGAGTCGTCTCGTCCGGCCAGGTAAGCTGGACGCCGCTCTGTTTTTCCCATTCAGCTGGCAATCTCATATCTCAATTTTCCAATTTATTGTGCAAATGTAGCAATAAGTTATAACTTTGCATAATTGAAAAAACAGATATTGTATGAAACTCATAACCGCATTAACATCATTGACTGCAATGGCACTCACAGTCATTTCCTGCGGCACAGACGGCAATAAAGGGTTCTGGACCGCATCCGAGGGCAATTTCTATTTCAACGGAGTCAAGGCCGACCGCTACATCGGCACCAATTTCTGGTACGGACCACTTCTCGCAGCGGACACCGACACAGGTGACCGGGACAGGCTCGCATTGGAACTGGACTCACTCAAGTCAATGGGTGTGACCAACTTGAGAGTCCTCGTGGGAGGCGAAGGCAGCGAAGGCGTCAGATACAAGATCGAGCCTCTTCTCCAGACTGCCCCGGGAGTATATGACGAGAGATTGTTCGAGGGCCTGGACAGGTTCATGGTGGAAATCGGGAAACGAGGAATGTCAGCCGTGTTGTACCTCACCAATGCCTGGGAATGGTCAGGCGGATTCGGACAGTATCTGGAATGGGTCGGAGACGGCATTGCCACCAATGCCAAGGATGCCGGATGGAATGAGTACTGCGCCATCACCTGCAAGTTCAACACCAGCGAGAAGGCCCTGGAGATGTTCAGGAACCACGTAATCAAGGTAGTCTCGAGGGTTAACAGCATCACGGGCAAACCTTATTCGGAAGACCCGGCAATCTTCTCCTGGCAGCTCTGCAATGAGCCGAGATGCTTCGACAGGTCTCCTGAAATCAAGGACGCATACGTAAAGTGGACCACTGAGACTGCGGCACTCATCAAATCCCTGGACCCTAATCACATGGTATCCACCGGCAGCGAGGGCCTGATGGGCAGCGAACTGGACATGGACCTGTACCGCAGGGTGCATTCCTGTCCTGACATTGACTATCTCACCATTCATATCTGGCCATACAACTGGTCCTGGGCCAAGAAGGATTCACTTGCAGAGGATCTTCCTGCAGTCTATGCCAAGACAGACGAGTACATTGACATGCACATAAAGGTGGCCGAGGAGTTCGGCAAGCCTCTCGTAATCGAGGAATTCGGCTATCCACGGGACGGTTACCAGTTCAGCAAGGATACTCCTGTCACCGCCAAGGACGCATATTATTCACATATATTCGAGAGAGTCAGAATCGCCGATGAGAAAGACGAGCCACTGGCCGGAGTCAATTTCTGGGCCTGGGGAGGTGTCGCAAGGCAGAATCCTGACAGCCTGTTCTGGGTAAGAGGCGATGACTATTGCGGCGACCCGGCGCAGGAGGAGCAGGGACTTTACTCGGTATATGCTTCTGACACCACCACGACTGCCATCATCAAGAAATATACTAAAGCATTGTCCGTCAAGGAATAATGAAGTTCAAGATCAATTCCGCATACAAGCCTGCGGGAGACCAGCCGTCGGCGATTGAGGGAATCTGCTCCGCTTTGAACCAGGGTTCGGATGCGGTGACTCTTCTCGGTGTCACCGGCTCCGGAAAGACATTCACGATGGCCAATGTCATCGAGAAACTCCAGCGTCCGGCATTGATCCTGAGCCACAACAAGACGCTTGCCGCCCAGCTTTACGGCGAGTTCAAGTCTTTCTTTCCGGAGAATGCCGTGGAATATTTCGTGTCCTATTACGATTACTACCAGCCGGAGGCGTATATCCCCAGCACGGACACTTACATTGAGAAAGACCTGAGCATCAACGAGCAGATTGACAGACTCCGCCTCAGCGCGGCCTCCGCATTGATGTCAGGCCGGAGGGACGTGATTGTGGTATCCAGCGTTTCCTGCCTCTACGGTATCGGCAATCCCCAGGACTTCCACGACCAGACAGTGAGGATTCACGTAGGCCAGCAAATCAGCCAGACAAGGCTTCTTTACCACCTGGTGGACGCATTGTTCAGCAGGACCGAGACAGATTTCAAGAGAGGCACTTTCAGGGTGCGCGGAGACACGGTGGACGTGTATCTCGGCGGCTCTGACGAGGCAGTCCGCATTGAATTTTTCGGGGATGAGATTGATTCACTGTCGCTTATCGAGCCTGTTACGGGAGCCACTATCGAACGGCTCAGTGAAGTTCCGATTTACCCTGCCGGCAACTTCGTAACGACCAAGGAGAAGACTGTACGGGCCGTGAGCCAGATTCAGGACGACCTCGTGAGGCAGATAGAACATTTCGAGAACCTGGGCCGGCCGATGGAGGCCAAGAGGCTGAAACAGAGGGTGGAATATGACCTGGAGATGATCAAGGAAATGGGATA
>JBJEBP010000075.1:0-14366 GCA_051870135.1 Candidatus Cryptobacteroides sp.
GGGAGTCCGCATAGTAATGCTGCCTGATTCAGTCGGCCTTGAGGTGCCGAATGACTATCCTTCAATGGTGCCCCTGAAGGCCCTGATCAATGATGACGAGTTTCGCAATTCCAAGGCTGACCTGCCGGTTGCCATTGGAGTGACCATCACCCAGAAGGTCAAGGTTTTCGACCTGGCCAATGCTCCCCACCTCCTGGTTGCGGGAGCCACCCAGCAGGGTAAGTCAGTGGGCCTGAACGTGATTGTGGCATCATTGCTTTATGCCAAGCATCCTTCCGAGCTGAAGTTTGTTTTCGTTGACCCGAAGATGGTGGAATTCAATGCCTACAAGGATCTTCTCCACCATTATCTCGCCGTGCTTCCTACGGCCTCTGATGAGAATGAGGAGGCAGAGAATGCGATTGTCAAGAAGCCTGCCCAGGCCGATGACATTCTCAAATCCCTCTGCATCGAGATGGATGAGAGATACGAGCTGCTCAGCAAGGCCACGGTCAACAATATCAAGCTTTACAACGACAAATATCGTGACCGCCATCTCCTTCCGACTGACGGCCACAGATATCTCCCTTATATCGTGACCATCATCGACGAGTATGCTGACCTTACTATGGCCGGAGGTATGGGAGGCGAGGCCAAGAACCAGTCCAGGAGCATCACCAATTCCATTATCAGGCTGGCCCAGAAGGGACGTGCCGCGGGAATCCATCTGGTGCTGGCAACCCAGAGACCTTCAGTGGATATCATTACCGGTGTACTCAAGGCCAATTTCCCTACCAGAATCTCATTCAGGGTATCCCAGATGCAGGACTCCAAGACAATCCTGGATTCGCCGGGAGCCGAGAAACTCATAGGAAAGGGAGATATGCTCTACTATGCCGGAGTCGATATGGAGCGTATCCAGTGCGCCTTCATAAGCAATACCGAAATCAACGATCTCAACAAGGCAATTGCTTCACAGACAGGATATAAGAAGAGTTACAACACCCCATATTACCTTCCTGCCCCGGAGAAATCCGAGGGAGGCACGATGATTGATATGTCAGACCTCGATGAACGTTTCGAGGAGGCTGCAAGGATGGTTGTGACAACCCAGAAGGGCTCTACATCCGATATCCAGAGGAAACTCGGCATGGGTTATTCCAAGGCGGGCAGGGTTATGGACCAGCTGGAGGCTGCCGGTATTGTCGGTCCCCAGGAGGGTTCGAAGCCGAGACAGGTGCTCGTGCCTGACCTTGCCACTCTCGACACGATTTTGAGCGCTTACAAAAAATGAAAAAGATTCTCACTCTTGTCACACTGATATTCCTGCTCGGCTACAATGCTGATGCCCAGCAGGTCCTGCAGGAATTCTCAAAGGCCGTATCCTCGCATTGTGCCAATGTGGACTACAGCTACAAGGCTGTTTCAAGTGCGACTGTTACAGGTTCCGGTACCCTGAAACTTCAGGGAGACTCGTTCTTCATGAACGGGGACGGTCTGGAAATCTGGTGCGACGGCAAGATCAGGTGGACACTTGACAGGGCTGCGGGAGAAATGGTGATTGAGGCCGTGGATGATTTTGAATCAGGGATTGCCGCCGCGGACCCTGCCATTATTCTTTCTTCTCTCGACACGCACTTCAAAGTCAGGAGCTCAGGTCAGGAATCCGGTCTGGAGAAAGTCTCTCTCGCTCCCTCATCCGGGGCACTAGGAATTGCCGACCTCGTAATCTGGTTCCGTCGGGAAACCGGTCTTCCTGTACTTTCCAGGGCAAAGGCGACAATGGATGACGGCACAATGCTGGAATTTACGTTCAAGTCCATGTCCTGGTCCGGAAAAGTCCCGGCAAGTGAATTCTCATTCGATATGGGCAAGGCCCAGAAGTCGTGGATAATCACTGACTTGCGTTAGCCATTGCCTTTACTCGCATAGCCTGAATCCGTCCGAGGCCCATTCCTTCATATTGCCGTTCTCGTCGGAATATATGAGGTAGCCCTCGATTCTGCCGGCATTGCCCAGAATGAACTCTTTGGCCTTTTCAAGCCCGATTACCATACAGTAGGTAGCGTATGCATCCGCATCAGTGGCATTGGGTGCGACAATGGTCGCGCTGAGGAGATTGTGCTCCACCGGCCATCCCGTCCTCGGGTCAATGGTATGGGAGTATTTTCGCCCGTCCTTGACATAGAACTTCCTGTAGTTTCCGGAAGTGACTATGCCACAGGACTTTCCTCCGGACTCCCAGACCCCGTCCAAATCAGCCCCCGGGCTGTTGTTCCCGTCCACCGGGCGGTCAATCCCGATTTTCCAGGGCTTGCCTGCAGGGTTTACCCCCTCGCAATAGATTTCCCCTATATCCACCAGCATATCCCTGACTCCGAGCCCGTGAAGATAATCTGCCACCTTGTCGCAGCTGTATCCCTGGGCTATGGCATTGAAATTCAATACGGGACGTGGTCCCGGCCCGGCAAGCAGGTCCTCCCCGGAGAACATCCCCTCCGGAACTTCACCCTTGAGCCTTTTCATTCCGCAGGAGGCCAATGTCGCCTCCACAACCTCATTCGACGGCAGGGAATCCGTAGTGAATCCGAAGCCCCAGATATTGAAAAGCGGGCCTGCCGCCACGTCAAGCGCACCTCCCGTTTCCACGAAGTAGCCGTGGGCCTTGGAGTACATCTCCCTGAACATCCTGTTTGCACAGATGCTCCCACCGGCATTGAACCGGCTCAGGACCGAGCCCTTGTTGTATCCCGACAATGTGGTGTCTATTACGTTGAGAATGGAGTCTATGCCGTTCCTGATGGCCTCCGGACTCCTCCTGACCATGCCTTCACTGCCCTTCAGGTTGAGTTTGACCGAGTAGGTCCCTCCCTGGGCATAACCGGTCACGGCAATGTATCTGTTGCCTTCAGTGCAGGCTCCCAGTATTGCCGGGATAGTAGCCAACAGGCATATTGATTTGAAAAATTTATTCATAACTTGGTGAATTGACTTGCCAGCGGCAAAGTATTTGCACAAATGTACGGGTTTTTGCTGAAAATTACCGATATTTGTAATTTGAATGTCCCGTTTCGGGCTGTAGATTTTTAGTACAATGGATTTTAGAAAGACGACGCTTCTGGCTGCTGTGGCTTTTTTCATTGTCTCGGCGGCTTCCTGCAAGAAAGACGATGATGAGACAACCACGTCCCTCTCATTCACCGGCAGCCTTGATTTTACAATACCGGCATACGTGAATCCCGGAGACAAGATTGAGGTGGAGCCGAGGGGAATGTCAAAGGATACTGTGGATATCGGGTATTACTGGACCCTTACACCTATTCGTGACTACAAGGACACCACGAGATATCTCGGGGATCCAGCATCCGTTACCGGAAAGTTCTCATTCGAGGTGCCTGACACCGTCTGCACCATGTCCGTTACCTGCGTTGCATTTGCCACCGGGTATTATACCACTTCGGCAACATATAACGTGGTCATTGTGAAACCGGGATTCGACGGCTCCCTTACAGAGGACGATGTGGCTCCGACAATGTCCTCCATTGTCGATGGCAGGGACGGCAAGAAATACTATTACAGAAGTATAGGAACAAGGAACTGGTTCGTAAGGAATCTGGCCTATGCCGGTTCCGGAGTGTCTTATGAGGGCTGTGATGCCCTGGATGACGTTTACGGTAGATATTATACTTGGAATGAGGCCCTGGATGCCTGCCCGGACGGATGGCATCTGCCTGTTTCTGAAGACTGGGCTGACCTTGCCTCCGAGGCGGGGTATAAGGGTGAGGGCAATGGAGACTATCTCGGAATAGCCGGCAACCTCATGGTCAATGCCTATTTCAATTCCGGCAGGATGTGGGAGTACTGGCCTGCCGTCAAGATTACCAACAGCACCGGCTTCTCGGCCATTCCTACCGGTTACTGCACCACCTCGACGGCTGGGGTCGCAGGACACGAAGATTACAATTATGCTGTTTATTGGACGGGAGATGACACGGATGTTGAAGGCGAATCATACGGCCTGTACAGGATGATTTATGTGGAGAAGCCTGACCTTATGCTCGGTTCGACCCACAAGACCGGCTTCTATGCCAACGTGAGATGCGTTCAATCTAAAAGTGCACTGTGACATTAATGTTCAATAGGATTATGATGAGGCTGACATTGATATGTTCAGCCTTGTTCTGTTCATTGGCCCTTCCTGCCCAGGACTGGGCGAATGCCGATGCCGGATGGCTCGGGGCCAATTATACCAAGCGGGAGGTTATGGTTCCCATGAGGGATGGCATCGAGCTCTATACTGCGGTTTATGAACCGGTAAACCGGGATGCTCCGGCTCCGGTCATTATGTGCCGCACTCCTTATTCCCTCAAGCCGTACGGGACGGCTGACAATGTCCGGAAGCCATATTCGGAAGGTATCTGGGATGAGTTCCTGAACTATGCCGCTGACAAGTATATCATTGTATTCCAGAATGTCAGGGGCAGATACTTGAGTGAAGGAGACTATGAGAACATCAGGCCGGTCTCTTCCGGCCGGACGGTTTCCGATGACGCGACTGACTCGTACGATACCGTGGAATGGCTGCTTGCCAATACGGAGAACAATGGACGAGTAGGCGTCAAGGGCGTTTCCTATCCGGGCTTTTATGCCACTGTAGCCGCTTTGTCCGGCCATCCAGCCATCAAGGCGGTCTCTCCGCAAGCCCCTGTAACAGACTGGTTTATGGGGGACGATGCCCATCATAACGGGGCTCTTTGCCTGGCAGATGCATACAGGTTCGGCTCCTCAATGTACCGGGAGCGCAAAGGTCCTTCAGCCAAGGGACTTCCGGCGCTTTTCAAAACGGATGAAGACCTCTACACCTATTTCTGCGGAAAGTCCATCTCGGAGCTCAATGCCTTTTTTGGGGACAGCCTGAAATTCTGGTCGCAGATGATGGAACATCCTGATTACGACGACTTCTGGAAAGACAGGGACCCGAGCGTGAGAATGCTGGATGTAAAGCCTGCAATGCTCGTGGTCGGCGGCTTTTATGACGCCGAGGACTGCTACGGGGCATTCCGGACCTACAGGATGCTCAGGAAACTTTCCCCTGATACGGAGACTTATCTTGCAGCAGGTCCGTGGTATCACGGTGGATGGACCGACAGGTCATATACCAAGCTTGCCGACTCCTGGTTTGGGGAAGGCTCGGCTTCATATTATCTTGACAATGTGGAATATCCCTTCTTCAGGCATTATCTTGAGGGCATGGGAAATCCCCCGGCACAGGTCAATGTGCTGCCGTCAGCGGAGACAATGAAGGGCGGCAACGCTTCCTGGGAGGAATACGGACAATGGCCTCCTGTCGGGGTAAAATACCGCAGGCTGGGCCTGACATCTGTTGATTCCCTTGACCTCAAGGATATCACCGGGGACAGGCTGGCAGCCGGTTTGAATAAGGGAAGACGCTCCTTCGTCTCCGACCCAAGGAATCCGGTGCCTTATATGGATATTGTGTCAAGTTCGAGAAACAAGGGCTATATGGTTGCTGACCAGAGATTTGTGTCAGCCCGAGGGGATGTCCTGGCCTATTGGGGAAGGACATTGGAAGATACTGTCCATGTTGCCGGCAGCATTGATGTGAATCTTGCATTGGCATTGTCGTCGGAGGACGGGCGCACTCTGGACGGGGACATTGTGGTCAAACTCATAGATGTCAGGCCGGACAGCGTGCAGATGCTCATAAGGGGAGACGTGATGCCTCTGCGCTATAGAAAAGGTTTCGGCTCACCTGTTCCCACAAAGGACGGGAAGACCATCAGGGTCGGGTTCACCATGCCTGACATTGACCATTATTTCCTTCCCGGCCATTGCCTGATGGTCCAAGTACAGGCCAGCTGGTTCCCGCTCATTGCCTTCAATCCGCAGACCTGGCTTGAGAACCAGTATGATGCGGCGGCGGAGGATTATCTCCCGCTTACAGTGAGCATTGAAGCAGGAAAATCATATCTGGACCTTCCCGTATTGGACTGAAAATAGCTTAAAATTTAACATAATGACAAGAGAAGAACTTATAAATAAAATCAACTCGGCATTGTCCGATGAATTTGAGACTCCGCAGGAAGATATGCTTCCGGATGCTCCGATGATGGAGGTCCTGGACCTGGACAGCCTTGACATCGTGGATGTCGTGGTGCTGGTTGAGAAGCATTTCGGCTTCGTGATGAAGAAGGAGGACTTCCGCGGGATAAAGACATTTACAGATTTCTACAACCTTGTTGAATCAAGGCTGGCTGGCAAATAATGGCGTCAGGGTGGAAAGGAAAGTCGAGGGGAGGAAAGACCGGATATAGGGTATTCATCTTCCTGCTGCGGCATCTCGGGCTGGGAGCGGCATATATGCTTCTCAGCCTCGTTTCATTGTATTATATACCGGCCGCTCCGCGTTCCACTGCGGAGATTTGGAGATATGCCAGGAGGATATTGCATTACGGGTGCATCCGTTCGGCTTTCTTCATTTACCGTAATTATTTCGCTTTCGGGCAGTCAATCATTGACAAGGTGGCAATATCCTCCGGACTTGAGGACAGGTTCAGGTTTGAGTTCGAGGGCGCTGACCCGGTCTTCGAAGCTTTCCGGAACAGGACGGGAGTCATTACCATTGGCGCACATTTCGGCAACTGGGCCGCGGGAGAGCCGTTTTTCAGAGATTTCGGTGCCATTCTCAACATTGTGATGTATGACAATGAACACACGGATATCAAGCAGGTTCTGGAGGAGAACAGCGAATATGGCAAGTCTTTCAAGATAATACCCGTGAACAAGGACAATCTGGCCCACGTGTTTATGATAACCGAGGCTCTGGACAGGGGAGAGGCCGTCTCGTTTCTAGGAGACAGATATGTCAATGAGGACAAACTTCTGGAGGCCAACCTCTTCGGCAGGATGGTGAAGTTCCCTTCCGGGCCATTTCTCATCTCGTCCAGAATGAAGGTGCCCGTATATTTCTACTTCGCTGTCAGGGAGAAGGGGAGAAAGTACAGGTTCAGGTTCGTGAGGGCTGGGATTCCTCAGCGAAGCAAGGGTGGGCCACGCCCGGAGCAGGCTGTCCTGGAACAGTTCGCCACTGTCCTTGAGGAGGAAATCCTGCGCCATCCGGAGCAGTGGTACAATTACTATGATTTTTGGGGATTTAGTCGGTAATCTTCGGGTTACCTAAGTTATACGTATTATGGAGCCTAAGTACAAAGGATTGAAAATCAGTGCATTGGAAGCGCAGAGGGCTGCTCACGCCATAGCCTTCGCCCCGATAGTGTTTCAGGTAAGCAGGCTGATGGTGAAATACGGAATCTTCCGTCTGCTCATAGAGGCGGGCCGGCAGGAGACACCTGGCCTTACAGTAGGGGAGATTGCTGAAAAGAGCGGGATTTCCCTCTACGGAGTCAAGGTGCTTCTGGAGTCTTCCCTGACCGCAGGCACGGTATATTACAATGAAGGCCGCTACACGATTTCCAAAATCGGCTGGTTCCTCGAGAATGACGCAATGGTGAAGGCGGACATTGTCTTCAACCATTATGTCAATTACAAAGGGATGTACCATCTTGACGAGGCTATAAGGGAAGGCAGGCCTGCGGGGCTGGAGGAACTCGGGGATTGGCCGACAATCTATGAGGGACTTTCCTCGCTTGAGCCTGAGGTCCAGTCCGCCTGGTTCGGATTCGACCATTTCTACTCTGACAATTCATTCGAGCAGGCCCTCCCGGCCGTATTCGCATCTTCACCCGCATCTATTCTCGATATCGGGGGCAATACCGGAAGGTTCGCTCTCAAATGTGTCGAAGAGAATGCGGATGTGAAAGTTACGGTGATGGACCTGCCCCAGCAGATTGGACTTCTGATGGACAATGTGAAAGGACATCCTGCCGCGGACAGGATAAGCGGCCATCCCGGAAATCTCCTCGACGAGTCCACCGCTATTCCGGGCGGATACGATGTGGTGTGGATGAGCCAGTTCCTGGATTGTTTCTCGGAGGAGCAGGTACTCAGCATACTCACACGCATTTCTTCCACATTGAAACCGGATGCCAGGGTCTTCATAATGGAGAACCTCTGGGATCGCCAGCGGTTTGACACTGCATCCTTCGACCTGGCCCAGACCAGCGTTTATTTCACGGCGATGGCCAACGGCAACAGCAAACTCTTCTTTACCCTTGACCTCGTGTCGCTGATAGACCGCTCAGGGCTGAAAATAGTGTCAATGCAGGATGCCCTTGGCTTCGGCCATACTTTGATTGAATGCGAAAAGGCATAGAAACATGGAGGTTTACATTGCTGCCACTTCGCTCAGGACCGCCCTCGGTGGCGGTGTCAAGTCCACGTTCGATGCCATCGTGCGTGGCGGGACAGGACTGGCATTGACCCCTCCCGGCAGCCGCATTTCCACCCGTCCTGTCGTAGCCGGCCTGATACAGGATTATTCCTCTTTGGAGGCCCGCTTCGGCACCGGCTTCACCAAGGCGGAACTGCTTGCGGCGGAGGCTGCCTGCGAGGTTCTGGAGAATGTCGGAGGCGGGCGCACCGGCCTTGTCATAGCGACTGCGAAGGGCAACATTTCAATGCTGGAAGGCCGTTGCGGAAACGGGTGCTTCATCCCGGAAGACGGGTCTCCGCTTCTTCTTGGCAATTTTGCAGGGCGGGTAGCCTCATTGGTCGGCATTCCTGCAGATTCGGTCACATTGGTCTCCAATGCCTGCATTTCAGGTGTTACAGCCTTGGTCATTGCCAGGCGAATGATATTGGCAGGGGATTACGACAATGTCGCAGTGGTTGGGGTGGATGTGCAGAACCGCTTCATTGTCAGCGGCTTTGCCTCATTCAAGTCCCTCAGTCCCGAAATATGCAGGCCATACGACGAGTCCCGCTGCGGGCTCAATCTTGGAGAGGCCTGCGGTGCCATTCTACTTACCAATGACCGTGAACTTGCGGGCCAAAATGCCTTGAGACTGGATGGCGGAGCTGTTTCAGATGATGCGAACCATATCTCAGGCCCTTCACGTACAGGTGACGGTCTCTTTTTCGCAATGCGGAACGCCGTCAGGGAGGCCGGAATTTCTATGAAAGATATAGATGCCGTCCAGCTTCACGGCACGGCAACCCTGTATAACGACGAGATGGAGTCGAAGGCAATGGCTCTGGCAGGTCTTACAGGGACTCCTGCGCAAAGCCTGAAGCCTTGTTTCGGCCACACTATGGGAGCCTCCGGCGTAATTGAGACGATAATGCTTGCCGAGCAGATGAAGGCGGGCATCTTTGCCGGAACCCTTGGATTCAAAACCCCGGGCGTGCCTTATCCGCTTTCAGTTGAGGCTGAAGCCCGCAGTCTTGATATGAAACATTGCTTGAAGACAGCTTCAGGATTCGGCGGGACCAATGCCGCCATAGTGCTCTCTTCCCCGGCCACTGGGCCGGCTTCCATTGTGCCGGAATTTCGTAAGGCATTGACCGCCAGGAAAGTTGCCATTCTGGACGGAAAGGTGGAAGTGGATGGCAGGCAGGTCTTCTCCGCTGATGGAGGTTTTGATACATTCATCCGGGAAGCCTTCAAGTTCCGTGGCTCCGGCAATATGAAATTCTACAAGATGGACTCGGCCTGCAAATTGGCCTATATGGCTGCGGAATGGCTGCTGGAAGGCATTGATTTCGGTGAGGAGGAATGTGCCGTGATGATGTCCGGCAGATATGGCTCGCTCGATACGGATATGAACCACCAGTCCATCATTGACAAGGATGGGGAGGATTATGCCGCTCCATCAGTTTTCGTATATACATTGCCGAATGTCACCGCCGCGGAGATTGCAATAAGGCATCATATCAAGGGGGAGAATATCTGGTTCTGTTCTTCGGATGACTCAATGTCGGATCTCAGGCATCAGGCTGAAATGGCTTCATGCCGGGAGGGGCTGAAATATTGCGTCATCGGGCAATCGGATTTCATTAATGGAGAATATTTCGCTATATTTGAACTCCTTTGCTTCGGCGGGGAATAATTGGTCCGGGCAGTTCCCGGGATAAACAATTTGTTTATGGAAAACCTTGAAACAAAACTCAAATCACAACTCATAGATGCCCTGAATCTGGAGGAGATGACTCCGGAAGATATTGATACAGAGCTACCTCTCTTCGGGGATGAAGGCCTCGGGCTGGACTCCATCGATGCCCTTGAAATCATCCTCCTCCTTGACAAGGAGTACGGGATCAAGCTTGCCAATCCGGCAGAGGGCAAGAAAGTATTCCACTCGGTCAGGACAATGGCCGACTATATCAGGTCCACCGGATACGAGGGCTGATAAGTGGGCAGGGAAAGGATATATGTGACGGGAATCGGGGCGGTCTCCGCGGCCGGCCCGGATATTGGCAGTATTGTCGGCTCGTTGGCGGCCGGCAAGGCCTTCCTTCATCCTGCCACCCGCTTTGATACTGCCCTGGAAATGCCTGTAGGCGAGGTCGGCCTGAGAGACAATGAACTCAGGGACGGCCTCGGAGTCAATGCAGGAGTTATCAGCAGAACCTCATTGATAGGCCTCAAGGCAGTCAGGGAGGCAGTCAGGGACCATCTGGGAAGGACCGGAGGCCTCATTCCGAAACGGGCGGTGTTCATATCCGGAACATCCGTCGGGGGAATGGACCTGAGCGAGGAATTCTGGAAAAACAGGTTGCAGGATGATGCTGATTTCTCCTGCCTTTCCGTTCATGACCCCGGCGCATCCACATTGTCGATTCTTGCCAATGCTCCTGAATCCCCGGAGTCCGCATCTTTCTGGAGCCGGGTTCTGACCTCAACGACAATCAGCACTGCCTGCTCTTCTGCTGGAAATGCCATATTGCTGGCAGCCAGGATGTTGCGTGCCGGGATAGTGGACATTGCCGTGGCCGGCGGCACAGACTCTCTCTGCCGCTTCACGATGAACGGGTTCAATTCCCTGCGTATCCTGGACAGGGAACTCTGCCGTCCGTTCGATGAAAGCCGGGCCGGGCTCAATCTCGGGGAGGGCGCCGGCTATCTTGTCCTTTCAGCCGGTCGTCCTGATGGGGCATATTGCACATTGGAGGGCTGGGGCAATGCAGCCGAGGCCTACCACCAGACCGCCAGCACCCCTGAAGGCATCGGGCCGGGACTGTCAATGGAAAGGGCTCTGGAGACCGCGGGACTGGACCCCGGGTCAATCAGCTTTGTAAATACTCACGGTACCGGCACTCCTGTCAACGACCTTGCTGAGTCCAATGCCATGCTGCGCATTTTTGGAGGCAATGTACCGCCGTTCAGTTCTCTCAAGCCTTATTTCGGTCATACCCTCGGTGCTTCAGAGTCATTGGAGGCTGCTGTAGTATGCAGGGCAATATCTGATGGGGATTGCTCAATGATGCGTTCCGCAGGCTTCTCGACCCCGATTCCGGATACTGGCCTGATACCGTACGACGGCAGCCAGGAAGTGAAACCGGTCAATGTGCTTTCCTCTGCATTCGGCTTCGGAGGCAACTGCGTATCCCTTATTTTCTCGAAGATATGATGCTGAATGACAATATATTGGAATATGTGCCGGATCGTCCCTGCCCAGTAGTTTCATCCTGTTTTGCAACTCCTGCGGAGCCGGTTGATGTTAAGGGCCTGATTCCTGATGCCAATCTCCGGAGGCGTATGGGGTCGCTCCTTAGGCTGGCTGTCGGCTGCGGTATGTCTGCCATAAGGCAGGCGGATTCCCGGGAACTGGGAGGAATCATTACCTCCACGGGTCTCGGATTCATGAAGGATACGGTGAATTTCGCCGACATGATAATAGACAGGCAGGAGGACATGCTCAACCCGTCGCCCTTTATGCAGTCCACCTTCAATACAGCCTCTGGATATATTGCGATGCTGAGCGGGAACAGGACGTACAACGCTACATACGTACACCGTTCGGGAGGCTTCGCTGCGGCCTTGATTGATGCCCTTATGCTTGTTGAGGATTCAAACTCCAATGTGCTTGTGGGCGGTTTTGACGAGGCTACCCCGGAGGTGGATGAATACAGGAGAAAACTGGGATGCTGGAAGAGGTTCAATTCGCTTGGGGAAGGGGCGGGCTTCCTGTGTCTCGGAGGCGACGACAGTGGAGTCAGGATTCTCGGAGTGCATTCGTCGGCCACCGAAGTTGCTTGCGACAGCAAAGTGCTGTGCAGCAGTTATGGAGACAGGCTGGGGGCTTTCTTCTCCATTCTTCCGGTTGTTCTCTGCATTGTCATTGGGGAGAGACAGCCGGGCCTGATCCTGGTCGTGGATGATGTGAATCCTGGCGGGCCTGCCGTGCTTCTGGAAATTGACTGAATATGCTCTGGATAGTGCTCATAATCATTGTATTGGCTGTGCTGGCTTTCCTTGTCTGGGCCTGCGCAACCATTTCCTCGGGCGTATGGCTGAAGGCTGAATGCCGGGGGAGGAGGGGACAGGTCTATCTGACATTCGATGACGGACCTGAGCCTGGCAGGACTGAAGGAATTCTGGATATCCTTGCCGAAAGGAATGCCAAAGCAGTGTTCTTTCTCATTGGTAACAAGGTAGAGGGCAATGAAGACCTGGTGCGGAAAATCCTTGCCGGCGGACACGGAATCGGGCTTCATTCTTATTGCCATTCCTGGAAATTCCCGTTGATCTCCGCAGGAGCAATGGAGGGGGACCTGACCCGCTGCAGGACAATGCTGGAGAATATCAAGGGCTCGCCTGTGACACTTTTCCGTCCGCCATTCGGGGTCGTTAATCCTACTGTCGCCAAGGTGGTGGGGAGACTTGGCCTGAGGACAATAGGCTGGAGCATCAGGACATTCGATACCTCTCTTCTGCGTAAAGAAGGCGGGATGGAACGGATATTGGAAAAGATTTGCAGGAAACTTGAAGACGGGGCCGTCATCTTACTGCACGACAGGCTTGGAGGCTCCGCTGAACTTCTCAGGGCTGTCCTGGACCTCATGGAGAGCCGGGGCTATTCCTGCGACCGCACATTTGATTGATAATTAACTGTTTCCGGCATCGGCCGGATAATTGGGAAAGATATATGAAAAGAACGATTCTGACATTTTTGATTTCTTCGTCCCTGCTGCTCCAGGCCTTTGCCGCCGCTGCCGGGGACTTTGTGAAAATCAATGATATCAAGACCTTTACGGCTAATCTCGCCGAGCGGACTTCATCGCTGACGAGCATATCGGCAGAAGTGACCCAGAAGAAATACCTGAGCGTCTTCAATGCAGAGGTGGTTTCCAAGGGGACATTCGCCTGGGAGTCTCCGGACAAACTCTGCCTGGATTACCGGACACCTGCGCCCTACAAAATCGTGATAAACGGTGACAGGCTCCTGACAGTGAACGCCGGAAAGTCTTCCACTGCCAACCTGAAGGGAAATCCGGTAATGTCCCAGATGAAGAACCTGCTTTCCGCCTGCATGACCGGCAATGTCAATGCAATGGGCCCGGACTTCGACATTGAGTACTACGAGTCTGGCAAGGAATACAAAATCGTGCTTGTCCCGACGTCCGGCCAGCTCCGTGGCTATATCAGCCGGATGGAAATTGTACTTGACCGCAAGGATATGTCCGTCAATACATTGGTGATGTATGAAAATGAAACCGACTACACTTCCTATGTTTTCAGTTCCAAAAAGTTCAATCAGGCTCTGCCTGCTTCTGTGTTCTCTGTCCGTTAGCCTGGCCTCCTGCGCCCCGAGGCTCATCATAACCGAGTCCCGTGAATTGTCCGTCAATGCGGGGGATATGTCAATGACGGTGGCACCGGGCTCTGACCTTGAGACAATGGATTCCTCCATCGGCCAGTACGACTTTGTTCTCAAGGCCGGAAGCAATGAGATTTCAGGCTTTCTGGTGGCACGTAACGTCTACGATAACCTGCCGGGACCGGAAGACAGGGGAGTGAGGGTGGTCGCCTCGACATATTTCGGGATGAGGCTGTTCGACATCACAGTCACGAAGTCCTCCTACCGGATGAACAGCGGGGTGGAGTTCCTTTCGGACAAGAGGGTCGCAGCCTTCCTCGCGGCCGGCCTGCGGAAGAAATATTTCGGGTAGTTTTGTGAAGAGTTGCCTTTAGTAACGTTTTAAGAAGGGAAATGTTAAAAAATATTGAAAATTTTTCCCGAAAAATTTGGAGGTTTCCGAATAATGCTCTACATTTGCAATCCCGTTCGGAAATCACCTGATAAACCGAAAACGGATGGAAAGATTCGTTAGCTCAGTTGGTAGAGCACAACACTTTTAATGTTGGGGTCTCGGGTTCGAGCCCCGAACGGATCACGGAGAAATTTACAAGTCTGCTTCCTTAGCTCAGTTGGTAGAGCACGACACTCTTAATGTTGGGGTCCAGG